>NZ_CALUHA010000045.1:0-13988 GCF_944320325.1 Alistipes megaguti | reverse complement strand
ATCTTTCATGTTCGTATCTTCTATAAGATGAATTTGCGCGGCAAAGGTAATCCATTTTTCCGGATTCCAACACATTGCATGCCCGAAATCGAGAAAAAGTCGCCGTCGCCCGAAAATTCGCCGTTTTTGCCTTATCTTTGCACCCGTCATGCAACGAATGAACCGCGACATATTGCGTCTGGCGCTGCCGAACATCGTCTCGAACATCACCGTACCCCTGATGGGCATCGTCTCGACGGCCATCGCCGGACACTGGGGCGAGGACTCCGCCGCGACGATCGGCGCGCTGGCCATCGGCGTGTCGATCTTCAACTTCATCTACTGGAACTGCTCGTTCGTGCGCATGGGCACCAGCGGACTGACGGCCCAGGCCTACGGCGCCGGCAACTACGCCGAATGCACCAACATGCTGGCCCGGGCCCTGGCCGTGGCGGCCGTCATGGGGGTTTTGATGCTGGCGCTGCAGTACCCGCTGGGCGAACTGGCCCTGTGGGCCATGAACGGCGGCGAGATGACCCGCGCCTACTTCTACACGCGCATCTGGGCCGTGCCGGCCGGCATCCTGCTCTTCGGCTTCAACGGCTGGTTCACCGGCATGCAGAACGCCCTCTTCCCGATGGTGACGGCCGTCACGGTCAACGTGATCCACCTTGGGTGCAGCCTCTTCTTCGCCTTCGGTCTCGATCTGGGCATCGTCGGTATCGCCTGGGCCTCGGTGGTGGCGCAATGGTGCGGCGTGGCCCTTTCGACCCTACTGCTCGTGGCCCGTTACCGGCGGCTGCTGACCGCCGTACGCTGGTCGGAGGTCGTCGACCTGCAGCCGCTGCGTCGCTTCTTCCGCATCAACCGCGACATCATCCTGCGCACGCTCTGCATCGTGTCCGTCTATACCTTCTTCACCGGCGCCTCGGCCCGCATGGAGGACCACACGCTGCTGGCCGTCAACGCGCTGCTGCTGGAACTCTTCACCCTCTTTTCGTACATGAACGACGGCTTTGCCTACGCCGCCGAGGCCCTCACCGGCCGCTTTATCGGCGCCCGCGACCGACAGTCGCTTGGCCAGAGCATGCACCGCTGTCTGGTGTGGGGAACGGTGATTGCCGCCCTGTTCGTGGGGATCTACCTCATCTGGTGGCGCGATCTGGTGGGGCTCTTCGTCGACCACTCGGCATCGAACGCGGCGCAGATCGTCGAGCTGGCAGGCCGCTACATCGTCTGGATCATCCTGATCCCCGTGGCCTCGGCCCTGCCCTTCATCATGGACGGCATCATGGTGGGCGCCACCGAGACGCGCATCATGCGCAACTCGATGTTCTGGGCCACGGCGGCCTACTTTGCCATCTTCTACGCCCTGCGGCCGTGGATCGGCAACAATGCTCTCTGGCTGGCCTTCACGCTCTACATGCTCCTGCGCGGGGCGTTCCAGTACATCATGACGCACCGCCTGCGCACGATCCTTGAAAAGGCCTGACCCCGGCTCAGTCTCCCTTCATCCAGGTCTCCTCCAGCAACGGATTCCAGTCGCGGCGGAACTGCTCCGACCCGGTCTTCTTGGCGAAAATCCGCTCCGGAGTGTAGAACGCCGCCTCCTCGTCCGTGAGTTCGCACGACCACGCGACACGCCCCCGGCGGTCGGCTCCCGGCCCCGTACAGCGGTACTCGGCGTAGTAGACATCGCCCTTGCGGGCCGAGTCGTGCCAGTCGCGCCACCCTTCGGGACAGATCGCCGCCGGCAGTTCGCAGCGGATCCACACCGTGCGGGCGGTCGATTTCCAGGGGCGGCCCAGGTAGAGACGCCCTACCGAGGTGTCGGCCGTCACCCGGCAATCGCGGAAGACATAGCCGTAGAGGTTGCGCTCGGTGGTCGAGGCGGCAGTCAGAAAGCTGTCGGCCTTGCCGTGGATCCGGCAGCGGTCGAAAAGGACGATCGAGGGGCCGAAGATGAAGTCCGTCGTCCCTTCGATCCACGAGTCGGTGACCCAGATGCGCGACACGTACCCCTTGGTGAAGAAGGTGTCCTGATCGCCCACCAGGCGGCAGCGGTTGATGTGAATGCGGTCGCCGCGGGTCTCGAGGGCCACGGCCTGCCCGACGCGCCCGGCATCGTTCTCGACAGTCAGCCCCTCGAGGATCACGTCGTCGGCCTGCAGCGAAAGGGTCCACGTGTCGTAGGTCGACATCTCGTAGCCGTCGACCACGCGCCCCGAAAAGTCGTTCCAGACGATGCGCACCTCCTCCGCACCACCCACACCGACGATCCGCACGCAATTCTTGTAGACGTCCAACGTCACCTTTTCGCGGTACGTGCCGGGCAGGATGCGGACGGTGCGCCAGCCGTCGGGTTTCGAGGGCAGGGCGTCGAGGCACTCCTGCACGGTACGGAAGTCACCTCCACCATTGCAGTCGACCGTATAAACGGGCTCTTCGGCAAAGGCCCGGACCGCGAAAAGAGAACAAAAAGCAAAAAGAGTCAGCAATTTCATAGTTCGCATCCATCTTGTTTCACATCTGCTGTCCAAAACCGCCCCCCCCCTTCTCGCTCGGAGGGGGCTTGCGGGAGGGTCAGATTTGCATACGACGCCGCAGGCGGCAGGCAACAACCGGAAGAAAGCCATTACCGGCCAATCCCGGAAAACCACAAATCCCTACAACGTTACGCCCGACTTGAAGATGGCGATCTCCTTGAAGCCCGTACGCTCGTGCTTGAGGTGTTCGCCGTCGGCCGTGGCGAGGACCTTGTCGATCAGCCGTTCCAGCACGGCGTGGGGCTCCTCGTCCTCGACGAGCGTGCCGGCGTTGAAGTCGATCCAGTTCGACTTGAACTGCGCGAGCGGCGTGTTGGTCGCAATCTTCATCGTCGGGACGAACGACCCGAAGGGCGTGCCGCGCCCCGTGGTGAACAGCACCATCTGACACCCCGAAAGGGCCAGTGCCGAGGCGGCCACCAAGTCGTTGCCCGGTGCCTGCAACAGGTTCAGCCCCTGACGGACGATCGGCTGCGCATAGCCCAGCACGTCGACCACCGGTTGTGCACCCCCCTTCTGCACACACCCCAACGACTTCTCCTCGAGGGTCGTGATGCCGCCCTTCTTGTTTCCGGGCGAGGGATTTTCGTAGATCGGCTGGTCGTAGCGGCGGAAGTAGTCTTTGAAGTCGTTGATCAGATGGACCGTCTCGTCAAAGACCGTACGGTCCGTGGCGCGGTCCATCAGAATGGTCTCGGCGCCGAACATTTCGGGCACCTCCGTCAGCACGGTCGTGCCGCCCTGCGCCACCAGCCAGTCGGAGAACAGCCCCACCAGCGGATTGGCCGTGATACCCGAAAAGCCGTCCGAACCGCCGCACTTCAGTCCCACCTTCAGATACGACAGCGGCAACGGCTGGCGTCGGTCTTCGCGGGTTTTCTCGACCAGCTCGCGGCAAATCTCGAAACCCGTCTCGACTTCGTCCTCGACCTCCTGCGCAATGAGAAATTTCACGCGCTCGTCGTCCCACTCGCCGATCTCCTCCCGAAGGGCCGAGACCTGGTTGTTCTCGCACCCGAGACCCAGCACCAGCACCGCACCCGCATTCGGATGCTTCACCAGGCGGGCCAGCGCCCGGCGCGTATTGGCGTGATCGTCGCCCAGTTGCGAACAGCCGTAATTGTGCGTATAGACGCGCACGTCGTCCAGATGCGAGCAGTCGCACTCGCGGCGCACCCGCTCGGCAATGGCCTGCGTCTGCCCGTTGACACACCCCACCGATGGCACGATCCACAGCTCGTTGCGGATACCCATCTGCCCGTTGCGGCGCAGATAGCCCTGCACGCGCAGGTCGTCGCGTTTCGGGATCGCGAGCGGATAGACCCGCGGCGTATAGGTGTACGAGAGGTCGTCGCAGAGGTTGGTCTTCAGGTTGTGCGAGTGGATCCACTCCCCGGCGGCCACCGGCCGCGTGACGTGACCGATCGGATAGCCGTACTTGATGACATTCTCCCCCTCGGCCAGATCCCGCAGGGCGAACTTGTGGCCCCGGGCCACCGCCTCGCGGAGTGTCACCTCGCAGCCGTCGATCTGCAGATGCTCGCCCGCGGCGAGATCCGCCAGCGCCACGGCCACATTGTCCGCGGCATTGATTTTCAGAAAACGTTTCATATCATCCTGCGCTGAAAAAGACGAAACCGGAGCCTCTGCCGGCTTCCCGGTTCAGACGCCCGCCCTGCGCGACACCGCATCTGCGGCATTCGCTGAGGGTCCGTGGCCTCCCGGCACTCCGACACGCCTCCGGCTTCGCCTCTCGGATTAGACGCTGCTTGTTACTTGTTCAGGAACTTCTCAAGGGCCCCCTTCATGCCCAGCGACTCGATGTCGGCCACATACCCGGCCACGGCCTCGACAAATCCCGGCACCTCCGAGAAATCGACCGTGAAGATGCCGCTCTCGTGCACGATCTTGCGGATCGTCCCCACGAAGTCCTCCGAATTCCAGTTCGTACGGATGTAGTCGACAAACTCCTTCGTGTCGTCGGGTTCGAAACCGCTCTTCGGGCCGTACAGCGCCATCAGCGCCGCAAAGGTGAAGCACTCGCGCTGAGCCAGCTTCCCGGCCTTGAACCAGTTGTCCTTGACGGTCGGATAGTTGCGCGCCTCCCACTTCGACAACGAGTTGAGCGAGATCGACCGCAGCATGTGCTTGATGAAGGGGTTGTAGAAACGCTCGAGAATCCCGGCGGCGAACTTCTTCAGCTCCTCCTGATCCTCGTCGATCATCGGGATCACCTCCTGGGCGACCATCTCGTTGATGAAGCGCTCGATCGACGGCGTGTTGAAAGCATCCATCACCGTCTCGCAGCCCATCTGCAGGGCGATGGGCACCATGCCCGTGTGCGAACCGTTCAGAATGCGGACCTTCTTGTCGCGGAACTGCTTGATCGAGGGCATGAAGATGACGTGCAGGCCGGCCTTGTCCAGCGGCAGCACCTTCTGCACCTCCTTGTAACCCTCGCCGCCGATAGCCCACAGGTGGTACAGCTCGGCCTTGACCACAAGGTTGTCGTTGTAGCCGATCTCCTCCTTGATTTCGTTGATCGTGTCGCGCGGGAAGCCAGGCACGATGCGGTCGACCAGCGTGTCGCAGAAGTGGCAGTTGCGCTCCACCCAGTCGATGAAGTCGGCCCCCAGGCCGTTGTACATCGCATGGCGGATCACATACTCGTGCAACGTCGAGCCGTTGTTCTCGATCAGCTCGCAGCAGATGATGCACAGCCCCTTCGTCGGATCGCCGTTGAAGTGCTTGAAGCGCTTGTACAGCAGTGCGGTCATCTTCGCCGGATAGGACTTCGGCGGACGAGCCACCAGATCGTCACCCTCCTCGTAGCGGATACCCGCCTCGGTGGTGTTCGAGATGGTGATCTTCAGGTCGGGCGAGAGGAAGTAGCGCTCGTACTTCTCGTAGTCGACATACGGATTGAACGAATCCATGACGCTCTTCACCAGACGGATGTCCTTCTTGGGCTGGCGGTTCTCGATACCCTCCAGATAGACGTGGTAGAGGTTGTCCTGCTTGTTGAGCAGGTCGATCATCCCCAGTACCTTGTGCTCGGGATCGAGGATCGGCTGGCAGATGGCCACGCCGGAGTTCATGACACCCTTCTCGTTGGCGATGTCGATCTGCCAGTCGACGAAGGCACGCAGGAAGTTTCCTTCTCCAAACTGAAGGATGTGAACGGGGCGGTCGACCTTCTCAACGGTCGACCTATTCAATTCCTTAATCATTGTTTTTCAGAATTTTGGATTCCGGAAGGGCCGACGGTGAAATTCGATCTTTCCTCCACTGCCGGCCCGGAATCCGTCCGTTATTCGATTACGATGGGCTTGTATTTCGGAACGAGCGTCTTCATGACGATCCAGCCGACGAGATAGGCCACGGCGCAGATGCAGAAGACCACGAAATAACCGGCCGGCTTGCCCTCGAAGCCCATGAACTGCATGCCGGTCTCATCGGCGTGCACGAAGAGCCATCCGGCAAACCACTGCAGGATCATCGACCCCACACCGCCGGCCATGCCGCCGATACCCGTTACCGTTGCGATGGCCGATTTGGGGAACATGTCGCCCACCGTGGAGAAGATGTTGGCCGACCACGACTGGTGAGCCGCTCCGCCGATACCGATCAGAATGATCGGGAACCAGGGCGAGATGGTGCCCAGCGGCTGGGCCAGCAGTACCAGCAGCGGGAAGAAGGCGAAGATCAGCATCGCACGCATACGCGCCGCATAGGGGTTCAGACCCGTCTTGTTGATGATGATCGTCGGGAGTTTGCCGCCGTAGATCGACAGCATCGTGATGGCGTAGAGCGTGAAGATCAGCGCCACGCCCAGCCCCTCGGACATCTTGATGCCGAACTGCGAATTCAGATACGACGGGGTCCAGAAGAGGAAGAACCACCACACGCCGTCGGTCATGAACTTGCCGAAGGCGAAAGCCCAGGTCTGCTTGAAGCTCAGCGTCTTCCAGAACGAGATCTTCTCGGTCTCCTGCTCCTGGTCAATCTTTTCACCGTCGACCACTTCGTGCTTGTCCTGCTCGATGTACTCCAGTTCGGCGGCATTGACGCGGGGCTGCTCCGAGGGCTTCTTGTAGAGGAAAACCCAGAAGCCCATCCAGATGAAGCCCAGCGCACCGATGACGATGAAGGCCAGCTCCCAGCCCCAGGCCTTGGCCAGCAGCGGAATGGTCAGCGGGGCGAACAGCGCACCGATCGAGGCGCCGGCATTGAAGATCGAGGTGGCGTAGGCACGGTCCTTCTTCGGGAAGTACTCGGCCGTCACCTTGATGGCGGCGGGGAAGTTGCCGGCCTCACCCAGAGCCAGGATGCAGCGTGCGGCGATGAAGAAGTACATGCTCACCATGGCGATCGTGGCGGCTACGGCCGATCCGGTCTCCACGGCAACCAGCGCCGCACGGTTGGGCAGTCCGACCCACGCCTCGGTAGCCACTCCGCACAGAGCGTGGGCACAGGCTCCGGCCGACCATACGCCAATGGCCCACAGGTAGCCCTTCTTGGTGCCCATCCAGTCGATGAAGCGGCCGGCAAAGAGCATGCAGATGGCGTAAACGATCGAGAAGATGGAGGTAATCAGACCATAGTGGTACTCGTTCCAGTGGAATTCGGGTTTGATGAACTCGTCCCACGTCAACGAAAGCACCTGACGGTCGAGGTAGTTGACGGTCGTCGCGAAGAAGAGCATCGCACAGATCACCCAGCGATACTGCGTCATCTTCCCGGCGAAGGTAGATTTGTTGTTGTCAGTCATTTATCCGGTTTTTAAAGTAGTGTCAGGGGTAAGGTTCGGTAAAAACCGGCTGAACGTCTCCGGCGGTGATTGGGGACACCGCCGGAGCGTCATTCAGCGGGGGAAAATTCAGCGATGGATTGACCGCCAGCGGCGGCCTGACCATTGCGAGGAAGAGGCATTCATACACTTGAAGAGGAGCCACCCGCTCACGGACCCGACAGGGCTTTCAGAGGTAGTTCGGCCCGGGCTCGGCGGCAGGTCAACACCCGCACCGCTCAAGCCACCCACCTACGGACCCGACTGGGCCTTCAGACGTGGATCCGACCCGGGCTCGGCGGCAGGTCAACACCCGCACCGCTCAAGCCACCCGCCCCACCGGGGAATCAACCGCGCGTGGCGGCGATGACACCCAGGGCGAAACGGCACTTCTCGGTGATGGCCTTCCAGTCCTTCGCGGCGATCACATCCTTGGGGAAGAGCTGCGAGCCCATGCCCACGCAGAAGACTCCGGCCTTGAACCAGGCCGTAAGGTTCTCCTCCGTCGGCTCGACGGCACCCGTAGCCATGATGTTCGACCACGGCAGCGGAGCCTTGACGTTCTTGACGAACGACGGGCCGCCGACGTTGCCTGCCGGGAAGACCTTCGTCAGATCGCAACCCAGCTCCTGGGCGATGCCGATCTCCGTTACCGAACCGCAGCCCGGCGTATAGGGCACCAGGTGACGGTTGCAGACCTTGGCCACCTCGGGGTTCAGGTAGGGACCCACGACGAAGTTGGCGCCGTACTGGATGTACATGGCAGCCGTCGGAGCATCGACGATCGTGCCGACACCCATCACCATTTCGGGGCACTCCCTGGCGGCGAACTTGATCACCTCGATGAAGACCTCCGAGGCGAAGTCGCCGCGGTTCGTGAACTCGAAGGCGCGCACACCACCCTCATAGCAGGCCTTGACGACCTGTTTGGCGATTTCGGCGTCCGCGTGGTAGAAGACGGGGACCATGCCGGTCTTGGCGATGGCCTCCATGACTTGCAT
Organism: Alistipes megaguti; assembly: GCF_944320325.1. Classification (NCBI taxonomy): domain Bacteria; kingdom Pseudomonadati; phylum Bacteroidota; class Bacteroidia; order Bacteroidales; family Rikenellaceae; genus Alistipes; species Alistipes megaguti. The sequence goes on along the minus strand of NZ_CALUHA010000045.1, from coordinate 5,673 downwards.
TTTAGAAAAACGTGCCATTTTCAGAATCTGTTTTTATCGAAACGGGCGGAGGAGCGGATTTTGTCGACCCCTCCCCGCACCCTGCATGGTTTCATTAACGCTGTACGCGACCGTTTGCGTTGCCGCCGGCCAGCGACTCGACCTCCTCAACCGAGACGAGGTTGAAGTCGCCGTTGATCGTGTGCTTGAGAGCCGAAGCGGCTACGGCGAACTCCAGCGCCTCGCCTTGCGTCGGCTTGGTCAGCAGGCCGTGGATGATGCCGCCCGAGAACGAGTCGCCGCCACCCACGCGGTCGATGATCGGGTTGATATCGTAGTGCTTCGACTCGTAGAACTCCTTGCCGTTGTAGATCATGGCCTTCCAGCCGTTGTGCGTGGCCGAGTAGGACTCGCGCAGCGTCGAAACGACATACTTGAAACCGAACGTCTCGGCCATCTGGCGGAAGATGCCCTTGTAGCCCTCGGCGTTGGTCTCACCGCCCTCGACATCGGCGTCGGGTTTGAAGCCCAGGCACAGCTCGGCGTCCTCCTCGTTGCCGATGCAAACGTCGACGTACTGCATCAGCGGCTTCATGATCGACTGGGCCTTCTCCTTGGTCCAGAGCTTCTTGCGGAAGTTCAGGTCAACCGATACCGTGACACCGTGACGCTTGGCGGCCTCGCAGGCCAGGCGCGTCAGCTCGGCAGCCTTGTCCGAGATGGCCGGCGTGATGCCCGACCAGTGGAACCAGTCGGCACCCTCCATAATTGCATCGAAGTCGAAATCCTGAGGATCGGCCTCGGCGATGGCCGAGTGGGCGCGGTCGTAGATCACCTTCGAGGGGCGCATCGAGGCTCCGGTTTCGAGGTAGTAGATACCCACGCGATCGCCGCCGCGGGCAATATAGTCGGTCTTGACGCCATACTTGCGCAGGGCGTTGACGGCCGACTGACCGATTTCATGCTTCGGGAGTTTCGTCACGAAGTAGGCATCGTGGCCGTAGTTGGCGCACGATACGGCCACGTTGGCCTCGCCGCCGCCGTAGACGACGTCGAACGAATCGGATTGTACGAAACGGGTGTTCCCGGGCGTCGAGAGACGCAGCATGATTTCACCTAAAGTTACGATTTTCATTGTCTTTCCCTATATTGGTTAGAATTTGAAGAAGTTTTTCGCATTGCGGTAGCAGATGCCCTCGACGATCTCGCGACCGATGAAGTCGATCTCCGAGGCGGGGAGCAGACCCTGCTCGATATCGTTGCCCAGCAGATTGCACAGCGTGCGGCGGAAATACTCGTGGCGCGGATAGGAGAGGAACGAACGCGAGTCGGTCAGCATGCCGACGAAGCGGCTCAGCAGTCCCAGCGTCGAGAGGGCGTTCATCTGCTTCTCCATGCCGTCCTTCTGGTCGAGGAACCACCACCCCGATCCAAACTGGATCTTCCCGGCGCCGTAGCGGCCGTCCTGGAAGTTGCCGAGCATCGTGGCGACCAATTCGTTGTCGCGCGGATTGAGGTTGTAGATGATCGTGCGGGTCAGCTTGTCGCGGCTGTCGAGCATGTCGAAGAACTTCGACATGGACTTGGCCACCGTGAAGTCGCCGATCGAGTCGAAGCCCGTATCGGGGCCCAGCCGGGCGAACATGCGCGAGTTGTTGTTACGGATGGCGCCGTAGTGGAACTGCTGTGTCCAGCCCGTCTCGTGGTCCATGACGGCGAACTCGACCAGCATGGCGGTCTTGTACTTGCGGATCTCCGCGGGCGTCAGCTCCTGACCGCCGTACACCTTATTAAAGATGGCATCGATCTCCGGCTGGGTATAATCCTCGGCGTAGAACTCCTCGATGCCGTGATCCGACAGACGGCAGCCCACCGACTCGAAGAACTTGTGCCGCACGCGCAGGGCGTCGATCACATCGGCGAACTTCGAGATCGAGACCCCCGAGACGTCGGAGAGCTTCTCGATGTAGGCCCGGAAACCGGCCGGCGACTCGACGGCCATCGCCTTGTCGGGGCGCCACGTCGGGAGCATCCGCACGGCGAAGCCCTCGTCGCGCACCTTGATATGGTTTTCGAGCGAGTCGACCGGATCGTCCGTCGTGCAGACCACCTCGACGTTGTAGCGCTGCATCAGGCCGCGGGCATAGTACTCGGGCTGCTGCAGGAGGGCCGTACAGTGGTCGTAGATCTCGCGGGCGGTCGAGGGGTTGAGCAGCTTCGTGACCCCGAAGGCGGTCTTCAGCTCGAGATGCGTCCAGTGGTAGAGCGGGTTGCGCATCGTGTAGGGGACCGTTTCGGCCCACTTTTCGAACTTCTCCCAGTCCGTAGTGTCCTTGCCCGTGCAGTAGCGCTCCTCGACACCGTTCGTACGCATGGCGCGCCACTTGTAGTGGTCGCCCTCGAGCCAGATCTTCGAAAGGTTCTCGAAGCGGTGGTTCGAAGCCACGTATTCGGGGCTCAGATGGCAGTGGTAGTCGATGATGGGCTGCTTGGCTGCGTGTTCGTGATAAAGCCGCTGCGCCGTCTCGGTCTGCAACAGGAAATTCTCGTCGTTGAACTGTTTCATCGTTTTATGCTATATTCCGTTTAAAAGTCCATGGAATGGAACGAAGCTCCAGAAAATCGTCCCTTTTCACCATGTAAAATTAGCAACTTTCCGTCAGACACAATACGAAAAATCACCAAATTAAATAGAATATTTGCCATTTTGGTTGACCAAAGTACGGAAAAATTGTAAATTTGCCAAACCTAACATCGAAAAAACTTCAGTAAACGTATGATGAGAAACTCGATCTTCGGAGCGGCTGCCCTGCTGGCCGCCTCCTGTACTCCGGCACTGAACGTCGAAGTGACGAACAACACCCAACTCGAACGCGATGACGAGACCGTCGAAATCGCCTGGTCGGAGGTCGCCGTCCTCAAGGGCGTGACGCCCGAAAACGTCGTCGTGCTGGACGACGAACGGGAGCAAATCCCCTCGCAGGTACTCTACCGCGGTGAGGCCGAACCGCAGGCGCTGATCTTCCAGACCGACGCCGACGCCATGCAGACCAAACGCTTCCGCATCACCACCGGAACGCGTGAGGCCTATCCGACCGAAGCCTACGGCCGTCAGGTTCCCGAGCGCTACGACGACTACGCCTGGGAGAACAACAAGGTGGCCTACCGCCTCTACGGTCCGGCCCTGGAGACCTCGCCCGAAAAGCTCGTCACGCCGGGTATCGACGTCTGGGTGAAGTGCACCGACAAACTGGTCATCGACGAGTGGTATGCCAAGGGTGACTACCACCACAACTACGGCGACGGCATGGACTGCTACAAGGTGGGCGTGACGCTCGGCTCGGGGGCTTCGGTACCCTTCGTCGACGGCAAGTTCTGGTTCATGGACCACAACTACGCCACGGCCCGTACGCTGGACAACGGTCCGATCCGCACGACCGTCGAGCTGACCTATGCCCCGTTCGACGTCAACGGCACGCAGGTATCGCTCGTGAAGACCATCTCGCTCGACGCCAACCAGCGCTTCAACCGCATGGACAACCTCTACGAGGGTGAGTTCACCGAGATGCCCGTCGCCGCCGGATTCGTGCGCCACGACGTGAAGCAGCTGACCAACGGCGACGACTGGATGGGCATGTGCGAAGCGGCTTCGGATTCGAAGGATCCCGTGCGCGACGGCGACATCTACCTGGGAGTGATCCTGCCGGGCGGCGAGATGATGCCCGACACGCTGGGTCATGCCGTAGCGGTCAAGAATGTGAAATCGGGCCAGACGCTGACCTACTATGCCGGTTCGGGCTGGAGCCAGGGCGGTGTCGACGACATGAACGAGTGGATCGAGGAGATCACCGCAGCCAACGCTGCCGCCACGCAGCCCCTGCAGGTAACCATCGTCAAGAAATAGGGCTCCGCTGCGGAGTCCATCCGAACACCCCGGGCAAACAACTGTCCGGGGTTTGTTTTGCCGCTACCCGCCCCGGCCGACACCACGACGACCTCTCCGTCACGGCATATCCTGCACCCCCCCCTCTCTCACCTTCCCGACAGACACGCCACGACAACCTCTCCGTCCCGGGATGTTCCGCAGCCGACCTCTCTCACACCCTCCCCGACCAAAAAGTTTCCGTCAAAAGTTCCCCCCGGCCAAACAATCTGTTCGCTTTTTCCGTATCTTTGTCGAAACCGAGATGACCCCACGGAGCAATCGACAGGCCCGCCCCCGGCAACCGTCGCCCGGCATCCGATTCCTCCGGCGACCGGCTGCAGCGAGATATTCCCCGGCCGCCAGCCGGTCCGAAGACTCCGAACTCCTCCCGGCCCAGGTATCGACTCAAGAACAACCAACATGGATAACAAGAAAATCGTCACTTTCGGAGAGATCATGCTGCGGCTCACGCCGCCCGACAACCTGCGCTTCAACCAGACGAAGCTCTTCCGCGCCAGCTACGGCGGCAGCGAAGCCAACGTGGCCGTCTCGCTGGCCAACTACGGTCTGCGGAGCGAATTCGTCACCTGCGTGCCGGCCAACCGCATTGCCGACGCCTGTCTGGACGATCTGCGCAGTTACGGGGTGGAGACCTCCCACGTACTGCGCCGCGGACAGCGGCTGGGCCTCTACTACATGGAGGAGGCTGCGGCGATGCGCTCGTCGCAGGTGGTCTACGACCGGGCCGGCTCGTCGTTCGACGCGCTGCAGCCGGGGCAGATCGACTGGGCGTCGCTCTTTGCCGATGCCGCCTGGTTCCACTGGTCGGGGATCTCGGCCGCCGTGAGCGCCTCGACGGCCGAGGTGTGCGCCGAGGCCATTGCCGCAGCCCGTCGGGCGGGGCTCGTCGTCTCGTGCGACCTGAACTACCGCAAGAACCTCTGGCAGTACGGCAAGACGGTACAGGAGGTGCTGCCGCCGCTGATGGCGCAGTGCGACTTCTTCTTCGGCACGGACGACGAATACGAAAAGATCCTCGGCATCCGGCTTCCGAAATTCGAGGCCCGCGACTCGGCCTACCAACCCGATGCCAAGGGTTACGAAGCGGCTTCGCAGCAGGTGGCCGAACGTTTCCCGCTGTGCCGGGGCATTGTCTTCGGACTGCGCAACGTCCTGAGTGCCAACCACCACCTGATCTCCGGAACGCTCTACACCGGAGGCCGGCTCTTCACGTCGCGCGTCTATGACATCGACTGCGTGGTGGACTGCGTTGGCGTGGGCGACGCCTTTGTCGGCGGGCTGATCTACGGACTGGCCGAACACGCCGGGGACATGCAGTTTGCGCTGGACTTCGGTACGGCGGCCTGCGCCATCAAGAATACGGTTCCGGGCGACTACAGCCAGTTCACGGTCGAGGAGACGGCCCAACTGGCCCGCGGTCCGGTCAACGCCCGCATCGCCCGATAGAGACCGCGAATACCACGGAAAGACCGCGAAACACCGCGGAGAGACCGCAAACACCGCGGAGAGACCGCAAACACCGCGGAGAGACCGCAAACACCGCGGAGAGACCGCAAACACCGCGGAGAGACCGGAGCACAGAGTATATAACCGATGTTCCGGCAATGCGCACAACCGACCGCTTCACACACTCTCACTCACCACACACCACACAAAAAGCCCGGCTCCTTCGGGGAAGGGGGCTTTTTTGAAACTTATAAGCGTTATTTTATAAGTTTTTGATAGATAAAGTGTTAGGTTGTTGAAGA
>NZ_CALUHA010000044.1:0-14151 GCF_944320325.1 Alistipes megaguti | reverse complement strand
CCTCGACGCGGTCCTGGGTGATGAAGGTCTGGTTTTTCATCACGCCGCGCTTGTCGATGCACAGTTTGATGACGTTTCCGAGGAACTCCGACTTCGTAATGATCTGGGCCAGAATATAGGGTTCCTCGATTTTGGCGATTTTCGTGATTTCGGGCAGACCGGAGGGGTTGTGTACCTCGACGACCTCGCCCTGGGTGGTGGTCACGCGGTAGGAGACGTTCGGGACGGTGGTGATGACGTCCATGTCGAATTCGCGGTAGAGGCGTTCCTGAATGATCTCCATGTGGAGCAGTCCGAGGAAACCGCAGCGGAATCCGAATCCGAGGGCGAGTGAGCTTTCGGGGTCGAACGTCAGCGAGGCGTCGTTGAGCTGGAGTTTTTCGAGCGAAGCGCGCAGATCCTCGTACTGATCGGCCTCGACGGGATAGACGCCGGCAAAGACCATCGGCTTGACATCCTCGAAACCGGCAATAGCCTCGTGTGCGGGATTGGCCACCGAGGTGATCGTATCGCCGACCTTGACATCGGCCGATGTTTTGATTCCCGAGCAGATGTAGCCGACGTCTCCGGCGCGGATTTCGTCGCGGGGCTGCATCTTGAGCTTCAGGACGCCGACCTCGTCGGCATCGTACTCGCTGCCCGTGTTGAAGAACTTGACGTGCTCGCCCTTCCGGATCGTGCCGTTGAAGACGCGGAAATAGGCGATGATACCGCGGAAGGGGTTGAACACCGAGTCGAAGATCAGGGCCTGCAACGGAGCGTTGTCGTCACCCTTCGGAGCGGGGATGCGCTGGACGATGGCCTCGAGAATCTCCTCGACGCCCAGCCCCGTTTTGCCCGAGGCGAGCAGAATATCCTCCTCTTTGCAGCCGATCAGGTCGATGACCTGATCCTTCACCTCGTCGATCATGGCCGACTCCATGTCGATCTTGTTCAGCACGGGGACGATCTCCAGATCGTGGGCAACGGCCAGATAGAGGTTCGAGATGGTCTGGGCCTGAATTCCCTGCGTGGCGTCGACGACGAGCAGGGCGCCTTCACACGAGGCGATTGCGCGCGAGACTTCGTACGAAAAGTCGACGTGTCCCGGCGTGTCGATCAGATTGAGCGTATAGTGCTGTCCGTCGCGGGCCGTGTACTCCATTTGAATGGCGTGGCTCTTGATGGTGATCCCCTTTTCGCGTTCGAGGTCCATGTCGTCAAGCACCTGGGCCTGCATTTCGCGCTGGTTCAGGGTGTTGGTTTTCTCCAGCAGGCGGTCGGCGAGCGTGGATTTGCCGTGGTCGATATGGGCTATGATGCAAAAGTTGCGGATATTTTTCATAAAAGCGTGTGAAATCTCACGCAAAGATACTAAATATTTTGAATTATAAAGGAATTGAGGGCGAAATGGATTTGTAAAAATAATTAAAAACGTTTATATTTGCGAACTACAAACAGGTTAAGTTCAGGTTCATATGTTAAGCAGACAGATCGCGACCAAGCTCCGGGGCTACGAAACCCCGTTTTACCTTTACGATACGGCCCTGCTTCGCCAGACGCTGGAGAGCGTCGTATCGGAGTCGAACAAGTACGGCTACAAGGTGCATTACGCCATCAAGGCGAACTACGACGATCACCTGCTCTCGATCATCCGCGAATACGGGCTCGGCATCGACTGCGCGAGCGGCAACGAGCTTCGCAAGGCGATCGAGGCGGGCTTTGCCCCGAAAGGGATCGTCTATGCGGGCGTTGGCAAACGCGACAAGGAGCTGCGCTATGCGATCGAACAGGGCATCCTGGCTATCAACTGCGAGTCGATCCAGGAGCTGGAGCTTGTGGACCGTTTTTCGGCCGAGGCCGGAAAGGTGACGGAGGTGGCCCTCCGCATCAATCCGGATATCGACCCGAAGACCAATCACTGCATTGATACGGGCCAGGCCGACAGCAAGTTCGGCATTTCCTATGAAGAGGTGCTTGAACATGCCGAAGAGATCTGTTCGTTCACCCACCTGCGCGTCGTGGGTCTCCACCTGCACATCGGTTCGCAGATCCGCGAACTGCACGTCTTCGAGCACATGTGCAACAAGGTGAACGTCATCGTCGAGAACCTCGAGCGGCTGGGTTTCGAACTGCGCTTCGTCGACGTGGGCGGCGGTCTGGGCGTGAACTACGACGTGCCGGAGAACGAGCCGATCCCGAACTTCGCCTCGCTCTTCTCGATTGTCCACAACCACCTGCGTGTGGGCGACCGGGAGGTCCACTTCGAATTCGGCCGTTCGATCGTGGCCGAGTGCGGCGAGCTGATCACGACGGTCCTTTTCAACAAGACGACGGCCACGGGACGCAAGCTGCTGATCGTCGACGCCTCGATGACCGAACTGATCCGCCCGGCGCTGTACGGCGCCTACCACAACATCGAGAACATCACGGCACCGGACGACGCCCCGACCGATAAATATACGGTCGTCGGGACGGCGTGCGAGTCGACCGACGTCTTTGACGAGAACGTGACGCTGCGCCGCTCGCAGCGGGGCGACCTGCTGGCGATCAAGTCGGCCGGGGCCTACGGCATGTCAATGGCCTCGCGCTACAACCTGCATGACCTCCCGGGCGCTGTTTACAGCGACGAGATCGAATAACGGAGTGTTCTACCCTCCCCGACCGAAGGCGGCCCGACGGCCGCCTTCCTGCTGTTTTGAAACGACGAATGCAATACGCATACCATGTGGTTGACCCTTGCCTTTACCTCGGCCGCGCTGCTCGGCCTTTACGATGCCGCCAAGAAGCAGGCATTGACCAATAACGCCGTACTTCCGGTACTGCTGCTCAATACGCTGTTTTCCACGCTGTTTTTCGTTCCGGCCATCCTCTCCGCGGAGTTCGGCCTGGGGTGGTTCGACGGCACGCTGCTCGAGGCCTCCCGGGGGACGGCCACGGCCCACGGACTGGTGATCCTCAAGTCGGTGATCGTCCTCACGTCGTGGATCTTCGGCTATTTCGGCATGAAACACCTGCCGATCACGATCGTGGGGCCGATCAACGCCACGCGGCCCGTGATGGTGCTCGTTGGGGCCTTTCTGATCTTCGGCGAACGGCTGAACGCCTACCAGTGGATCGGCGTGGCGCTGGCCTTGATTTCGTTGTTTCTGCTGAGCCGCTCGAGCCGCCGCGAGGGGGTCGACTTCACCCATAACCTCTGGATTCTCTTCATCGCTCTGTCGGCTGTCACGGGTGCCGTGAGCGGCCTTTATGACAAATATATCATGTCGCGCCTCGATCCGGTCTTCGTGCAGAGCTGGTACAACCTCTACCAGTTTGTGATGATGGCCGTCGTGGTCTGTATCCTGTGGCTGCCGCGACGGGGCCACACGACACCTTTCCGATGGAGCTGGGCCATTCCGCTGATCTCGGTTTTTCTGACGCTGGCCGACTTTGCCTACCTTTACGCGCTGCAGGATCCCGACGCGATGATCTCGATCGTCTCGATGATCCGCCGGGGCTCGGTGGTGGTCTCGTTCCTGTGCGGTGCGGTGTTGTTCCACGAACGCAACCTGCGTTCGAAGGCCGTTGACCTGGCCTTCATTCTGGTAGGTATGATCTTCCTGTGGCTGGGCTCGCGGTAGATCCGATCGAGGTGGATAAAAAAGAGCGGACTGCAAACCGGGCAGTCCGCTCTTTTCATCTTTGAGAGCCGCTTCAGATGAGCTTCTCCAACTGATTGACCGTCTTGGCGATCTCGGCATCCGACGGCGTGTAGTCTTTCAGTGCTCCGGCCAGATACTGCTCATAGGCATAGAGGTCGATGACGCCGTTGCCCGAGAGGTTGAAGAGGATTGTCTTCTCGCGCCCCTCCTCTTTGGCCTTCAGGGCCTCGCGGATCGTTGCGGCGATGGCGTGGGTCGACTCGGGCGCGGGGATGATTCCCTCGGTGCGGGCGAAGAGGACTCCGGCTGCCAGCGTCTCGTTCTGCGGAATGGACTGCGCCTCGATCAGTCCGTCCTTGAGCAGCTGGCTGACGATCGACCCGGCGCCGTGGTAGCGCAACCCGCCGGCGTGGATGTCCGAGGGCTGGAAGTTGTGGCCCAGCGTATACATCGGCAGCAGGGGCGTGTAGCCGGCCACATCGCCGAAGTCGTACTGGAACTGCCCGCGGGTGAGTTTCGGACAGCTTTCCGGCTCTACGGCAATCATGCGGATCTTTTTGCCTTCGGCGAAGTTCTTGCGCAGGAACGGGAAACTGATTCCGGCGAAGTTGCTGCCGCCGCCGAAGCAACCGATCACCATGTCGGGTTCGGCGTCGGCCATCTCCATCTGCGTGACGGCCTCCTGCCCGATGACGGTCTGGTGCAGCAGCACGTGGTTCAGGACGCTGCCCAGACAGTAGCGCGTATCCTCGGGGCTGCGCAGTGCCATCTCGACGGCCTCGGAGATTGCCAGCCCGAGGCTTCCCGAACCGTCGGGATCCCGTTTGAGGGCGGCTCGGCCCGACTCGGTGATGGTCGACGGGGAGGCCAGACACTCGGCGCCCCAGGTGTTCATCATCAGCCGCCGGTAGGGTTTCTGGTTGTAGCTGACCTTGACCATGAAGACCTTCAGATCGATGCCGAAGTGCTTGGCGGCGAAGGCGATCGAGGCGCCCCACTGCCCGGCGCCCGTCTCGGTGGTCAGATGTTTGATTCCCTGTTTGTAGTTGTAGTAGGCCTGCGGCACGGCGGTGTTGGGTTTGTGCGAACCGGCGGGCGAGACGCTTTCGTTCTTGAAGAAGATTTTTGCCGGGGTGTCGAGGGCCTTTTCGAGGGCGTAGGCCCGCACGAGGGGCGTAGGTCTCCAGATGCGGTAGATCTCCTGCACCTCTTCGGGTATGTCGATGAAGCGTTCGGTGGACATCTCCTGGTCGATGAGCTCTTCGGCGAAGATAGCCGACATCTGCTCCTTGGTGACGGGTTGTTTGGTGGCGGGGTTGAGTGGCGGCAGGGGTTTCGTCGGCATATCGGCCACGATGTTGTACCATTGCGTGGGCATTTGGCTCTCGGAGAGACAGAATTTCTTGGTTTTCATAGCAAAAGTGATTTAAAGGGTTTGTCGGAAGGAGTGAATGAAAAAAGCCCGTTGCTTACCTTCGTAAACAACGGGCTTCGGTCTCTGCTATCGGGTGATCACCATACACGCGACGAGGCGCACTCATTGTTCACGAGCGTCAACGGGTGCCACCACCAAGCCTGTATGTTGAAGTTAAGAAGCATCTTTTTTATCGAACTTGCTTTCCGCAAATATAAGAGATCGGAAAGAGAAAAGCAAATTTTTTACGAATTATTTTTGATACCTCAATATATGAGGGGCTTCAAAATGAAATCGCGTCGTAAAAGCGGCGTACTTTCGGGAAAAATTACTATTTTTGCATGATAATCTGCAAAATCAAAACACGACGATATGAATATTTCGTACAACTGGCTCAAACGCTACCTCGCGACGGACCTTTCGGCCGAGAAGATTGCCGAGGTGCTTACGGAGATCGGCCTGGAGGTCGAGGGCTTCGAGAAGATCGAAACCGTCAAGGGCGGCCTTGCGGGAGTTGTTGTCGGCCAGGTGCTGACGTGCGAGATGCACCCCGATTCGGACCACCTGCACGTAACGACGGTCGACGTCGGCGAGGGCGAACCGCTGCGGATCGTCTGCGGCGCCGCCAACTGCCGCACCGGGCTTAAGACGCTCTGCGCCAAGATCGGCGCGGTGCTTTACCCCAACGGCGGCGACGAGGAGTTCAAGATCAAACGCTCGAAGATCCGCGGCGTGGAGTCGCTCGGCATGTTGTGTGCCGAGGACGAGCTGGGCATCGGCTCTTCGCACGAGGGCATCATCGAACTTCCGGCCGACGCCCCCGTGGGCATGAGTGCCAAGGAGTTCTTGCACATCGAGGACGACTATCTGATCCAGATCGGCCTGACCCCCAACCGGGTGGATGCCGCCTCGCACATCGGCGTGGCGCGCGATCTGGCGGCGTGGCTTCGCAGCCGCGGCGAGCAGGCCGAGGTGAAGTGGCCCGACGTCTCGGCCTTTGCCGTGGACAACCACGATCTGGAGGTGAAGATCCGCGTCGAGAACGAGGAGGCCGCCCCGCGCTATACGGGCGTGACGGTTACGGGCTGCAAGATCGGCCCCTCGCCCGAGTGGATGCAGAACTGCCTGCGGGCCGCCGGCATCAACCCGAAGAACAATCTGGTCGACATCACGAACTTCGTTCTCTTCGAACTGGGGCAGCCGCTGCACGCCTTCGACGCCGACAAGATCGAGGGACACGAGGTAGTGGTCCGTACGTGCGAGGCCGGAACGCCGTTCGTGACGCTGGACGGCGTTGAGCGCAAACTGACGGACAAGGATCTGATGATCTGCTCGGCAGAGCGGCCGATGTGCCTGGCGGGCGTCTTCGGCGGACTGGATTCGGGCATCAGCGACACGACGACCAACGTCTTCATCGAGAGCGCCTACTTCAACCCGGTGTGGGTGCGCAAGACGGCCAAGCGTTTTGGACTCAATACCGACTCGTCGTTCCGCTTCGAGCGGGGCGTCGACCCCAATCTGCAGATTTACGCCGCCAAGCGGGCCGCGCTGCTGATGAAGGAGTTGGCCGGCGGCCGGATTTCGAGCGACATTACGGATATCTACCCGCATCCGATCCGGGATTTCGTCTTCGACTTCTCGATTTCGCGGGCCCGGGCGCTGATTGGCAAGGAGATCCCCGAGGAGACGATCCGCACGATTCTGGCGGCCCTCGAGGTGAAGATTCTCGCCGAGAAGGGCGACGTGCTGACGGTGGCCGTACCACCCTACCGCGTCGATGTGCAACGCGAAGCCGATCTGGTGGAGGATATCCTGCGCATCTACGGCTACAACAACGTCGAGATCCCCTCGCGGGTCCGCTCGACGCTCTCCTATGCGCCGAAACCCGACCGCATGAAACTGATGAACCTGGCGGGTGATTTCCTGACCGACAACGGCTTCACGGAGATCATGTCCAACTCGCTGACTCGGGCGGCCTATTACGAGGGTCTGACTGCGTGCCCGGCCGACCGCTGCGTGCGGATCATGAATCCGCTGAGCGCCGATCTGAACGTGCTGCGTCAGACGCTGCTCTTCAACATGATGGAGGCCATTGCGCTGAACATCAACCACAAGAACGGTGATCTGGAACTCTACGAGTTCGGCAACTGCTATTTCTACGACGCCGCCAAACGCACGGAGGAGAACCACCTGGCCGCCTACTCCGAGGAGTACCGGCTGGCGGTGGCCGTCACCGGGACGACCGAGCCCCAGTCGTGGAACACGAAACCCGTGAAGGCCTCGTTCTTCACGCTGCGGGCCGTGGCCGAGAAGCTGCTGCGCCGCTTCGGACTGGACATCTACGCACTGAAGACCTCCCCGATCGAGAGCGACCTCTTCAGCGAGGGGCTCGTGATGGAGCTCAACGGCAAACGGCTGCTCGAGATCGGCACCGTGGCGTCGAAGATCCGCCGAATGACCGATGTCAAGCAGGAGGTCTACTACCTGGAGTTGAACTTCGATCTGCTCTGCAAGTCAACCAAAAAACTGAAGATCACGGTCGAGGAGCTGTCGAAATACCCCGAGGTAAAACGCGATCTGGCCCTGCTGGTCGACCGTCAGATGACCTTCGCCGCCCTGCGCGAGGTGGCCTTCTCCACGGAGCGCAAACTGCTCAAGAGTGTCTCGCTCTTCGACGTCTACGAAGGCGACAAACTTCCGGAGGGGAAGAAATCCTACGCCCTGAGCTTCGTGCTCGAGGACAAGAGCCGCACGCTGGACGACAAGACCATCGAGCGGGTGATGGCAAATCTGGTCCGCCAGTTCGAACAGCGCTGCGGCGCTACGGTTCGCGCCTGACCCGGGGCCGAGAGAGGGGGCAAAAGAGGCGAGGAGGCTGGAGAAGCGAAGGACCGGAAAAGTGAAGGACCGGAGAAGCAAGTGTCAGTGTAGTGAGAGGCGGTGAAGAAAGAAAACCGGTGATACGAACCGGATTCCAGATCTTCGAACCTGCCCTAATAACAGTATGGAGGAACTGCCGACGTGGCGGTTCCTCATTTTTTTGTCCGAAAAGGTGAAAAAAGAGCGCCGAAGCACTTCCTGAAACCGGAATTTATGCGTAATTTTAGGCGATCCAAAAACGCAAAACAATGAAATCACGAAATCTGACCTGGCTGTGTGCCGGTCTGTTTGCCCTGAGCAGCTGCGCTCCACAGGGCGCTACGCAACCCGAAACGACGGCTCCGACGTCGGAGAATGCGGTGATCGAGACGATCCTTGCGCGCCGCAGCATCCGCCGCTACACAACACAGCCCGTCGAACGCGAGAAACTCGAACTGATCGTCAAATGCGGCATCAACGCCCCGAGCGGTCTGAACAAACAGCCGTGGGAGGTCCGCGTGGTGGACAATGCGGCCTATATCGACTCGTTGACGGCCCTCTACGTGAAGGCCAACCCGAAGGTGGCCGAGGATACGACCTTCCACAACATGTTCCGCAATGCTCCGGCCGTGATCTTCATTGCCTCGCCGTTGAACGGCAGCGGACAGTTGGATTGCGGACTGCTGGGAGAGAACATGGTCCTTGCGGCGCAATCGCTCGGCTTGGGCACCTGCTGCCTGGGCGGTCCGATCCGCTTCATGAAGGAGGCTTCCGAGGCGGCGCCCTACCTTGAGAAACTGGGTTTCTCGGAGGATTATACGCTGCTCTACGCCATTGGAGTGGGTTATCCGGACGAATCTCCGGCCGCCAAACCACGTGACGAGTCAAAGGTCCGCTTCATTGACTGATGCTTCGCGGGACACGACATAACCGCTCGACGCGGCCGGATCCGACCCGCGAACCCGAGCTCTTCCCCGCAGACGAAATCCCGGCGACGAACTTCTCGTCGCCGCTTTCGTCTTCGGCCGGGCCCGATGGACCGCCAAACGCCGAGGCGCCGCTGACTCCCGACCGGAATGCAATCCCCGACGGGCCGATCTCTTCGGACGATGGCCTGGAGACCGCGCAGACGGAGAGCAACACGCCGCCGACTGATCCGGTGCCGACGGACGAGTCGTTGTCGGCCGACGATTTTGCGCCGCTCTTTGCCCGGCTGGCCCGATCGGCATTCCGAAGCCGCTTCCGCCTGCGCACGACGGAACGTACCTATATTGAACGCATCGGCTTCCCAACACTCCGCCGCCACGCCGAAGAGTTCGTCCGCATGCGGCTGGCTCCGGCCCTGCCGCCCAACGACGGCCGTCAGACCCCGATGCGCGGCCATCCGGTCTTCATCGCCCAGCACGCCACGGGCTGCTGCTGCCGGGGCTGCCTGTCCAAATGGCACGGCATTCCGGCGGGGCGACCGCTGACCGAAGCCGAACAACACTATATCGTCCGCGTGCTGCTGACGTGGATCTTGCGCCAACTCGGCCGCTGATCCCCGCTTCGGTCCCCGATCCGCATACGGACCGCCGACACCATTCGCCCGACTTCCCCCGCTTCTCCCCCCCCCGTCCGATTGAATCAATCTCTACCAATCACGAAATGCCCGTCCGCAAGATCATACACGTCGACATGGATGCCTTCTTCGCCTCGGTCGAACAGCGCGACAACCCCGCCCTGCGGGGGCGTCCGATCGCCGTGGGCTACGACGGACCGCGCGGTGTGGTGGCTACGGCCAGCTACGAGGCGCGCCCCTACGGTGTGCATTCGGCCCTCTCGTCGACCGTGGCCCGTCGCCTTTGCCCCGAGCTGATCTTCATTCCGGCCCGCTTCGAGGTCTACAAGGCCGTCTCGCAGCAGATCCGGGCCATCTTCCGCGACTATACCGACCTGGTCGAACCGCTCTCGCTGGACGAGGCCTTCCTCGACGTTACGCATCTCCGCTCGGCCACCCTTGTTGCGCGCGAAATCAAGTCGCGGATCCTCGCCGAGACGCACCTCACGGCTTCGGCCGGGGTTTCGGTGAACAAGATGCTGGCCAAGATCGCCTCCGACTACCGCAAACCCGACGGATTGTTCACCATCGCTCCGGCGCAGATCGACGACTTTGTGGCGGGCCTTCCGGTCGAACGCTTTTTCGGAATCGGGGCCGTCACGGCCGAGAAGATGCACAACCTGGGGATCCGCACGGGAGCCGACCTGCGCCGGTGGGAGGAGTCGGCGCTGGTCCACCACTTCGGCAAGGCAGGCCACCTGTACTACGGCTATGCGCGGGGAATCGACGACCGGCCCGTGACGCCGAACCGCATTCGCAAGTCGCTGGGAGCCGAGACCACCTTTGCCGAGGATACCGACGACCGGCTGCGCCTGCAGGATGAGCTCGCCGGGGTCCGCGAGGAGGTCTGGACCCGTCTGGAGCGCCACGAATTCCGGGGTAAGACCGTGGTGCTGAAACTCAAATACGATAATTTTCAGCAGATCACCCGTTCGCGGACGCTCCTTTCGGCCGTTGAATCCGAACCGCAGCTGGCCCGGATTGCGGAGGAGCTGCTGGCCGGTGTCGATTTTCACGGCCGCAAGGTCCGGCTTATCGGTCTGACGGTGGGCAATACGCCCGACGCCGACTGCATCCAGCTGCGCTTCGACTTCTGACCCATGCCGGTCGCATCCCGGATTTTCCGAACTATCCGACGGCTTTGTCCGGGGCCACAGCCTCGCAGCGGCCTCCACCCATGACCCCGACACAAAAAAGGCGAATAACGACAGCCTGCCGTTATTCGCCTTTTGCCTGATGCTCCGAATGTTTACAGCTTTGGATATACCTGCGGCGACAGGATGACCACATAGGGGGCGCTGTTGCCGTTGCATGTCGAGACGATCCTGACGGCCTTGACCGCCCGCTTCGGCTGGAAGGTGATCCGGCCCATCACCAGCTCTCCAAGCCGTTCGAAATGTTCCCCGTCGTACGACACTTCAGCATAACCGGTCAGAATAATGGCCCTGGGCAGTTGCCGATAGCCGGTCTGCAGCATCATCTGGCGGCAAACGACCGGTTTTTCGAACGTGTAGCGGATCCAATCCTGCTGACCGCAGGTACGAGCCGTGTAGGACATTCCGCGGTAGGTCGAGGCGTTCGTATAGGGGAAGCGGCTGTTTTCCTCCATCGAGGATTCGATCCGCAGGGCTGGCCGGATGGTCTTCCAGCGCGAATCATCGGCCACATAGGGGCTTCGGGCCGTGCCGTAACGGCTGAAGAAGCGGTAGCGCCAGGGCTCCGACGTGCGGATCGGCTCCTCGTAGCGGAGCTCCTCGTCCGAGCCGTCCACCACATAGAAGATCTCCGAATCGTCGTCGACCGTGACTTTAAGCAGCCCCTCGCCGCCCTTTGCCCCCGAGAAGGAGAGCTTCGGCGGGAAGAGCCGGAAGCGGATACCCATGGCCGCCATCCGGTCGTAGTGCATCGTTCTGAGCTCCTTGTAGTAGGCATCCCACCCCTCCTCGTTGCCGCTCCAGGCGATGCGTGAAAGAGCGCAGATGCGCGGGAAGGTCATGTAGTCGAGGTAGTCGGGCTTTTCGGGTTCGTGCGAGACGTAGACTTCGCTCCAGAAGGCGCCGGAGAGCCCGACGACACGGCTCATCTGCTCATCGGAGAATCCTTTGCCTGCGAGCGTGAATCCGTAGGTTTTCCGGGCATCGAAAATGCCGGCCCAGTTGTGCCCGTCTTCGAGTGAAGACTGCCGCATGTCGAAATAGAAGAAGGCGGCGGGCATGATGACGGTGTGGTATCCCTTGGCCGTAGCGTCGAGACCGGCCTTGACATCCTTCCATCCGTGAACCCGGCTCTCGCGGGAGAGCTCTCCGGTCCGGACCGCTTCGTTCCAGACGGCCGGACGCTTGCCGTACCGGCGGAGAATCGCCGCCATGCGCTCCATGAAGAGATCCTCCAGCTGGTGGGGATCGGTCATCCCCTTCCGGCGCATCAGCGCCTGACAGTCGGGGCACTGTTTCCATTGCGCCATGTCGACCTCATCGCCGCCCACATGGACATACTCCGAAGGGAAGAGTTCGCAGATTTCACCCAGAATATCCTCCAGCAGACGATAGTTCTCCTCGCGCGCCACGCACCAGGCCGAGCGGTAGTCGTATCCGTGGGTCGAGACGGTGTCGGGGGGATAGTTGCAGCGGATTTCGGGGTGAACCGAGGCGATGTTTCGGCTGTGGCCCGGGAGATCGATCTCGGGGATGATCTCCACGTTGCGCAGGGCGGCATAGCGGATCAGTTCGCGCATCTCCTCCTGTGTGAAGTAACCGCCGTATTTCTCTGACCATTTGCCATATACGGGTCTCACGGGCGAATCGCCGCCGCGATAGGCCCCCACCTCGGTCAGTTCGGGGTGCGAACGGATCTCGATGCGCCACCCCTCGTCGTCCGTCAGGTGAAGATGCAGCTTGTTGATATTGTGATAGGAAAGCAGATCTATGTAACGCTTTACGGCATCCATGCCGATCCACGTGCGCGCCACATCGAGCATCATGCCGCGATAGGCGTATTGCGGACGATCCTCGATGACGGCACACCGGAGTTCCGTCCCGGGCGTGATCCCCTGCCGGGCGTAGACTTCGGGCGGCAGCAGCCGGAACAGCGCCTGTATGCCGTTGAAGACGCCGCCGTAACGCTCGCCTCCGATGCGGATGTGCTCGGGCAAGATCTCCAGCCGATAGGCCTCCGCGGCAGTTGCCGCCGTTTGGGGATCCTCGGCCGTGGCAGCGGGCGTTGCCGCAGCATCGAGTGTCAGCGTGATGGCTCCGTCGCCGGTTACGTCGTTGCGGATCGTGCATCCGAGGTATCGGGCCAGGTATTCGGCCAGGGGTTGCAGCTCCTCGTCGGCGGCAATGGTCGTCGAGGCGTCGAAGGTGAAACTGCCCGGGAGCGGAGTCCGGTTGCCCTGCGCAGGTTGGGCGTCGAGTGAAAAGAGACCGCCGAGAAGCACGGCACCAAGGAGTAGAAGGGTTTGTTTCATGCTGAAGCGAAGAAAATTTGTCGAAAACAAAATTACGATTTTTTCGCCGAAAACACTACCTTTGCAGGAACGGAAATACAATCAAACAACTATGGAAGACAAACGTCTGGAGGCTACGGCCCGGCTGCTGGAGGTGATGAACACCCTGCGCCGCGAGTGTCCGTGGGACCGTGAGCAGACCTTCGAGTCGCTGCGGAGCAACACCATCGAGGAGACCTACGAACTGGCCGATGCCATCACCGACCATAATCTGGAGGGGATCAAGGAGGAGCTGGGCGACCTGCTGCTGCACGTGGTCTTCTACTCGAAACTGGGGGAAGAGGAGGGCGCCTTCGACTTCGGCGATGTGGCCAATGCCCTGTGCGACAAACTGATCTACCGCCATCCGCACGTCTACGGCGATATTCATGCCAATACGCCGGCCGAGGTGATGGCCAACTGGGAGGCCCTGAAACTGCGCAAGAAGAACCGCAAGAGCGGTACGCTGGGCGGAGTTCCGCGTTCGCTGCCGGCGCTGGTCAAGGCCTACCGCATGGGCGAAAAGGCCGCCGGAACGGGTTTCGACTGGGAGCACAAGGAGGATGTCTGGGCCAAGGTCAAGGAGGAGATCGCGGAGGTCGAGAGCGAAATGAAATCGGGCGGCAAGAGCGATCTCGAAGCGGAATTCGGCGATCTGTTCTTCGCGCTGGTCAATGCGGCACGGCTCTACGGCGTGGATCCCGAATCGGCCCTCTCACGCACGAACAACAAGTTCATGCGCCGCTTCAACTACATGGAGGAACAGGCTGCGGCCCATGGACATGCTCTGCACGATCTGACTCTCGACCAGATGGAGGCACTCTGGCAGCAGGCCAAAAGCGAGGAGTAACCTCTCCATTGGCAACAAACCGTATTGTGTAAACGTAAAAATTCAAGAAGCATATGGCATTGATCCGCAAAGTCCGCGGTTACGAACCCGTAATCGGCGACAATACGTTCCTGGCCGAAACGGCCGTTATTCTGGGCAACGTGACCATCGGTCGCGACTGCTCGATCTGGTACAACACCGTGCTGCGCGGCGACGTCAACCGCATCGTCATCGGCGACCGCACGAACATTCAGGACGGCGTCGTGCTCCACACCATCTACGACCAGGCGAAACACCCCTCGCAGACGATCATCGGCAACGATGTCTCGGTGGGCCACA
>NZ_CALUHA010000043.1:0-16847 GCF_944320325.1 Alistipes megaguti | reverse complement strand
CAACTCCCGTTAGTGTTCCGGAGGCGGGTTCTGTCGAGCAACCTACTTTATGGTAAAATTTCTCCGGACAGCAGTGTTTCGATATGAAATATGAAAAGCCCCGTATAAACCCAATCCGTCGACAAAAAAACTTTCAAAGAGGATTTTCCTGCCCAAACACAAGTCCATACGTCTATATAACGACCGGGAATATATAGATACAAGGCACTGATTATAAATGCATAATAAGATGAATTGATCTATATTATCAGGTATTGCACTTTCCCGCCTTTCATAAAATAGATAATTTTGCAAAGCAATGAGTCCGACTTACGATTTGTAATTTTTTTAACATTTCTCAATCCATATCACAAACCAAAACTTGCCAACCTATGAAGAAAACATTTTTACGCATGTTGCTTCCTGCGCTCCTCATCGGTCTGCTTGCATCCTCCTGCATCGAGGACAAGGCAAAAGATGCGGCTGCCAGGCTCATCGTGAGCAAGGTCAGCGTGGAGGTCATCCAGACCGGAACGCTGAGCACCGGATCAAAAGCCACGCTGGACATTCTGGCCAACCGTGGCTATACCATCATTCCTTCAGCCGACTGGCTTTCGGTCGACAAACCCGTCGGGAAAGGCCGCGTGACGGTTGTGATCGATGTCGAGGCCAACGACACCGAGAAAGCCCGCACCGCATACCTCACGGTGACGAGCGAGGAACTGACTGAAACCGTAACCGTAACACAGACGCTCGACCCCGACACCGACGACGGGCTGGAGATCGGCCATGTCTACCTCGAGGACGACTTCGCATGGTGCGAACAGTTCGGAGGCGAAGACCAGGTACAGTTCCCCGACCAGGGTCACACGGAGCCCGTCCGCAACGAGTCCGCTGCCGTAGCAAAGTTCGAAGAGATGGGCTACAGCGAGTACAACTACGCCGGCAATGCCTTCTACATGGCCAAGCACTACTTCAAGATGGGCAAGAACAACCAGCAGAACGGACTGGCCATCGACATGGGCAAGTACATCGAGAAGGAGAAATCCTCGACCGTCACGCTGACCTTCGATGCTGCTCCGGTCGTCTCGATCAACGGCTCGGGATCCGACATCACGCTCCGCGGCATCGACGACACATCGGTGACCGTCGAGGTCTACGAAGGCCCGGGGACCGTCGACGGCCCCACCTCCAAGACCAGCGATGCGCTCACCATGTCGAGCGTCACCTCCTGGAACCAGTGGGTAAGCATGAAGGTTACGCTCTACGGCGTCTCCGACCGTTCGCAAATCGTCATACGCTCCACTCAATTCGGACAATCGGGATACCACCGCTGGTACCTCGACAACATCAAGATGGTCAAGGCGCCCCGCAACTAAACTGGGTCAACAATCATAAACCGAAACACCATGAATTTCAAACATATGTTATTCAGGGCAACGTCCGCCCTGCTGTTCATGTCGGGAATCGGGCTGGCAGGATGCAACGAAACCGAACCCGATGCATTTCTCACGGTCACCCAGCAGGAGCTCGAGGTCGAATATACCGGACTTACCGTTGAGGGAGAGATGGTGAATTTCGAACTGGGGACCAACCGTTCGTGGCAGGCCACCTACGTCGAAGAGTGGATTCACCTCACCCATAGTGAGGGAGACCGCGGCCGTGTACGCATCTTCCTCGACATTGACGAGAACAATACCGGCAAGGACCGCACCGGATTCATTATCTTTGAAGGCGAAGGCGGAACACGCCGCACCATCGCCGTCACGCAGAAACTCAAGGTCGACGCGCTTTCCGTCTCCCCGACGGAGATCACTGTCGTGAAGTCGGGACTGCTCGAAACGGGCGAAAAGGCCGAAATATACCTCTCGACCAACAGCGACTGGACAATCACGGTTGCCGACGACAGCAAGTGGATCACTCCGGCTGCCACCTCCGGGGAGGCCGGCAACATGAGCATCGAACTGACCGTCGAGCAGAACAACACCGGCGGCGAACGCAAGGGATCGTTCGTCATCAACGCCGGGTCGAAGAGCGAGACCGTCACCGTCATCCAGAATCTCGAGGGATTAAAACTCTCCGCCGACAATTTCCGTGTGAACAAATTCGGATTCTCCGACGAGGCCCAGACCCCGCTGACCTTCACGATCACATCCGCCGAAGCGTGGACATCGACCTACGACAACTGGCTGTCGATCGAACCCGCCTCGGGAGAGGCAGGGGAGACGGAGGTGACGCTTCTCGTCGACGAGAACACCTCGGGCGCGCCCCGTGAAGGCGAAGTGAAGATCACCACCTTGCTCAACGGCCTGGAAGCTACGATCACCGTCTCGCAGAACACGAAAACCAACATCTACGACGACGACGGCAAGGCAGGCGGATACGTCTACTACAACGAGCCGTTCGACTGGGCCATCCCGTTCGACATGGACGACCAGGTCGGGCTCGACGGTGCCAAATGGACGCGGCTCAGCGTTCAGGCAAACGCCGAGATCAAGGCCGCCTGGGCCGAATGCGGCCTCGAGGACCTCAATCCGAGCGCCAACTGCCTCTACATCGCCTCCGACTACCTCCACATGGGTGGCAAAAACAAACAGACGGGAGTCATCCTTCCGGCCATTGACGTTCCGGCAGGGCAGTGTACCGATGTGAAACTCGCATTCGAGACCTGCGCCAACATCGGCGGGTCGGGAAAACCCGATGACATTACCGTCACGGTCGAGATTCTCAAAGGCCCCGGCACGGTAAACGGCGACTCGGAGAAGTTGAGCGCCCCCATGACCCCCGATCCGGTCTGGGGATGGACGTCCATGAGCGTAACGTGCTACGGCATCACCGCCGACACCCGGATCGTCATCCGCTCCACACAACAGGATGCAAGCGGCTATTTCCGCTGGTTCCTCGACGACATCAAGATGACGAAAACCGCAGTAGAATAATTTAACGGGACCCAAACATGAAAAACATACTGTCAGATATGAACAAGAGATTTGCAGCGACGGGGAGATCCCTTGGGGGCTATCTTCTGCGCATCGTATGCTGCCTGCTGCTGACGTCAGCCGCGCTGTCCCTGCAGGCACAAACCCGCAACCAGGTGAGCGGCCGGGTGACCGACGCGGCCGGCGAGCCGCTCGTCGGCGCCACCGTCGTGGTCGTCGGCACGACAACCGGAACGACGACCGACATCGACGGAAACTATGCGATCAATGCCCCGGCCGGCGGGCAGCTGAAGTTCTCGTACATCGGATATGCCGAACAGACGGTGGAGATCGGCACGCAATCAGTCATCAATATCACCCTGCAGGACGACAGCCAGGTACTCAAGGATGTCGTGGTCGTCGGATACGGCACGATGGAAAAGAAGTCGGTGACCTCATCCATCACCTCGATCAAGGGCGATGACCTGACCGCCGGCATGGGCGGGTCGACAATCGCCACGGTACTTCAGGGCAAGGTTCCCGGACTGACTATTTCGGGCAGCTCCAGCCCCAACAGCAGCAACGGATTCCAGTTGCGCGGCGTGGCATCGATCAATGCCAGCCAGAGCCCTCTCGTCGTGATCGATGGCATCCCCGGCGGCGACATGCGCGCCCTCATCCAGGAAGACATCGAGTCGATCGACGTACTGAAGGATGCCTCGGCAGGTGCCATCTACGGCACACGCGCGGCCGGCGGCGTGATCCTCATCACGACCAAACGGGCCAAACAGGGGCGCGTAAGCGTAAACTATACGGGAGAATTCTCGATCGAAAGCATCCGCAAATACCCCGACCTGCTCTCCTCGAGCGAGTATGTCGAATACGGACTCGGCGAGGATTACGGATCGGATACCGACTGGTTCAAGGAGCTGACCAACGAGCTGCCATTCTCGCAGCGCCATACGGTGAGCCTCTCGGGAGGTACTGAGGCCGCCCAGGTCTATACCTCGTTCATGGCCCAGGACCAGAAAGGTA
Organism: Alistipes megaguti; assembly: GCF_944320325.1. Classification (NCBI taxonomy): domain Bacteria; kingdom Pseudomonadati; phylum Bacteroidota; class Bacteroidia; order Bacteroidales; family Rikenellaceae; genus Alistipes; species Alistipes megaguti. The sequence continues at coordinate 12,915 of NZ_CALUHA010000043.1, read as the reverse complement.
TCGTTATCGGCGACAACCGCAAGGACTATTCGGGACGTATCAATGCACGTTTCAACCTCTTCGACGGACTGGTCGAGGTACGCGCCAACGCCCAGTTCCGCGAGGCGGAGCGCGACAACCGCAACTCGTCGGGAATCTTCAAGATGGCGTTCGGGCTCAACCCCACCATCCCGCTCTACGACCCCGAGAATCCCTCGGACTACAACGTCGTGGGGAACGGCATCTCCGGCACGAGCTTCAACCCTGTTGCCGACATCATGCTGCGCACGAAAAACGGCAAGGACCAATGGCTGCTGGCCGACGCCACGGTGAAAATCAACCTGATGAAGGGGCTCTCGCTGCAAGGGACCGTAGGCATCGACAAGCGCCAGTACCAGGAGTACACCTACGTCTCGCATGACCACAAGGAGTCGATCGACAACAACCGCCGCGGAGGTGCCTCGCACAAGTTCAGCAAGGATAACCGCGTTTCGGTCGAGGCATACGCCAACTACCACCGCACCTTCGCCGAGGACCATACGCTCGACGTCGTGGCCGGATACAGCTTCTGGCAGGCCGGAGGCGAGAGCTTCAGCATGTCGAACTACGACTTCCCGGTCGACGGAGTCGGCCCGTGGGACATGGGCGTCGGTTCGTACCTCACGGACGGCCGCGCCTCGATGGATTCGAGCAAGGACCCGCGCGAACGGCTGCTGTCGCTCTTTGGGCGTGCCAACTACTCGTACAAGGACCGCTACATGGCAACGGTAAGCTTCCGCCGCGAAGGTTCCTCAAAATTCGGCCCGAACAACCGATGGGGTAATTTCTGGGCCGTCTCGGGAGGCTGGCGCCTCTCGAACGAGGCCTTCATGCGCGACATCCGCTGGATCGACGACCTCAAGATCCGCCTCGGATACGGCGTAACGGGTAACAACGGTTTCGGAAACGGCTACACGACCCGCATGTACACGGCCAACGACATGTGGCCCACCAACGGGATCTGGCAGCCCGGATACGGCTCGGTCCGCAACATCAACCCCGATCTGAAATGGGAGGAGAAGTCCGAGTTGAACGTCGGGTTCGATTTCGCGCTCTTCGACAACCGCCTCTGGGGAAAATTCGACCTCTATTACCGTCAGGTCAACGACATGCTCTACAACGTCAACGCCCCGATGCCCCCGATGGTGCACGACACGGTGATGAAGAACATCGGCAGCCTCGAGAACAGAGGCTGGGAGTTCGAGCTCGGCGGGGACATCGTACGCAGCAAGAACTTCCGCTATACGTCGTCGGTACGCCTGTCGCACAACAAGACTCGCATCAACCGGTTGGGAGACGACGGGTTCTTCCTCGACGAGGTGACGTTCCCCTCGCCGGGCAACCCGGGAACGGCCGTGCGCCTGCAGAACGGACTTGAGCTGGGACAGTTCTTCATCTACAAATACGCCGGGCTCGACGAGAATGGCAAGTGGCTGATCTACGACAAGAACAACGAAATCGTACCGGCCATTGACGGCAGCACCTCGAACCTCATCGCCGAGAACAAGCATTTCGTCGGCAACGCGATTCCGAAGGTCATTCTGTCGTGGGACCACACCTTCAAGTACAAGAACTGGGACCTGTCGGTCTACCTGCGCAGCTGGCTCGACTACGACGTCTTCAGCCAGGTGAACATGTACTACGGACTGGCCAATGACTCGCAGCTCAACGTCCTCAAGTCGGCCTACACGCGCAACCGCAACATCAAGGACGAAAAGATCCTCTGCGACTACTGGCTCGACGACGGATCGTTCCTCAAGATCGACGCCATCAACCTCGGATATACGCTCGACCTGAGAAAATGGACGCGCTACATTCAGTCCGCGAAACTCTACCTGACGATCCGCGACCTGGCCGTCTTCACCAACTACAACGGGCTCAACCCCGAAGTCGACATCAACGGGCTCTATCCCGGATTCGAGTACGTCAACGACACCGCATCGATGTATCCGCAGACGACCCGCTTTACGCTGGGTGTGCAGATAACCTTCTAATCCAAAATCGAAAATCGTTATGATCAAGAAACATATAATTGCCGTATTGGCCGGGGTCGCCGCCATCTCCGCACCCTCCTGCGACCTCGACGAGAAATTCTACTCGGAAGTCACCCCCGACACCTTCATCACCTCGCCCGAAAGCACCTACGCCGTGCTGTGCCGGCCCTTCACCCACTGGAAATGGTACATCGGGGCCGACAGGTGGTACCTTCAGGAACTGACCACCGACGAGATGGTATGTCCCAAACGTGGCAGCGACTGGTACAACGGCGGAGAATACTATCGCCTGCACTACCACACCTGGTCGCCCGACGACCGGTTCATCGTCAATACCTACGACGGCACCACCGGGGGCATCTCGCGCGCCCTGGAGGCCAAAGCCGACCTCCAGGCCGTAGACTACAACGCCATCGGGCTCGACGACAAGGTCAAGGCCGACCACATCAACCAGCTGAACGCCATCACGGCCTACTTCTACATGCGCGGGCTCGACTACTTCGGAGGCATGCCCATCTACTATTCGGTCAACGACGACCTCCGGGGCCGCAGTACGGCCCGCGAGACCTTCGAGCATGTCGAGACCCTGCTCAAGGAGGCGATCCCGACCCTCACGAAGAAGACGACGCTCGGGGCATCCGAAGACGGTTACATCAAGCAGGCGGCTGCCGCAGCGATGCTGGCCCAGCTCTACTTCAATGCCGTCGCCTACATCGGCGAGGAGCGTTTCGAGGAGTGTGCCAAGCTCTGCCGCGACATCATCGGAGGCGTCTATGGCACCTACGATCTCGATGACACCTGGTACGGCCCTCACAGTTTCGACAACAACACCTCGCCGGAGGTGATCTGGACGGTGCCCTCTGAAAATGCCAAACTCGAATGGAACTGGTATTTCAAATACTTCTACCCCTATTCGGCCTATGAGTACTTCGGGAGCGAGACGGCCGGATACAACGGATTCATGCTGACCCCCTCGCTCGACCCCCAGGGCCGCTACTATACCCAATGGAAACTGGGCAACACCTACCGGAAATTCCACGACAAGGACCTGCGCAAGAAGCCCTATCGCTACCTCGGCAACGGACAATACGAGGGTATGTTCCTCATCGGTGAGCTGACCAACCCCAACGACCCGTCGAAACAGTGCCTCGGGCAGAAGGAGTACAGCGGCAAGGTGATCAACCTGGTCGACCAGGTCGCCCGTTTCTCGGAGGTCGGCAGCAAGTACAATTCGGTCGCCGAGCTGACCTCGACGATGGCCGACGGCGAGGAGAACTCAGGCGTCCGCCTGGTAAAGTCCCCGCAACCCGACCTTGACGACATCCAGTTGCGATGGAATCCCGATTGCCCGGTCATCCGGCTGACGGAGATCTACTACATGCTGGCCGAATGCGAGATGCGGGCAGGGCAGAAGGGAACGGCCGCCGCGCTGATCAACCAGGTACGTGCGCGCAACTTCGAGAACAGGGAGGACCCCGACCCCGTGACGGCCGACAACCTCGATGAATACCGCATGCTCGACGAATGGATGATCGAGTTCCTGGGCGAGGGGCGCCGCCGTACCGACCTGATCCGCTGGAACAAGTTCACGACCGACGCATGGTGGGACCACACGCCGCTCGGCGACGAAGAACAGGCCAGGAATCTGAACCTGTTCCCGATTCCCAACTCGGCCATCTCGGCCAACAACCTGATCAAACAGAATCCCGGGTATACGGGCTATAACCCGCAATAGCGCCCGCGGGCACCGGATTCAAGAGTGTTGAACATTAAAAACCGAAAAAATGATCAAATACATCAAATATTATCTGTTGGCCTTTCTGCTGGTCAACGGTTCGGTCGCCTGCAGCGAGGACGAAGGCGCCCAGATTCTCGGAGCACTTCACGAAAAGGTGGACATCGAGCCCGAACCCGGCATGAACCTCGTAGGGCGCGTTACCGACGGCAAGAATCCGATCGAAGGTGTCGTTGTCAGCGACGGCTTCACGGTGACCACCACCGATGCCCGGGGCATTTACCAGATGCGCGTCAAACGGACGACTCCGTTCGTCTTTGTCTCCGTGCCCGCGGAGTATGAGATCCCGATGGAAAACGGGCATCCGAAGATATACAAGAAGATCGCTTTGGGCGACAACGACGTCGTGCAGCGCAGCTTCAAGCTCGAACGGGCCGCCAAAAAGGAGCGTTTCACCCTTCTGGCACTGGCCGACGTGCAGATCGGCCGCGAAGACGAGGTGACGATGCTCGACGAAGAGGTGCTTCCGTTCCTGATCCCCTACGTACAGGAGGAGCTGCAGGCTCCCGTCTACGGCATCTCGCTGGGCGACCTGGTATGGGACAACATGCCCTACCACACGATCTACAAGGAGCGAATCCAAAAGATCGGCGTCCCCGTATTCCAGGTCATCGGAAACCACGACCACGACAAGGCTGTCTCCGACGATACGGAGGCCGACGCCAGCTTCGAGTCGGCATTCGGCCCCACGTATTACTCCTACAACATTGGGGATTGCCACTTCATCGTCCTCGACGATGTCCTCTACGCGGGCTCGTCCTCCTATACGGCCGACATCACCGACGAGCAGATGGCCTGGCTGAAGCAGGACCTGCAATACGTTCCCGAAGACAAGCTCATCATCCTGGGCGTGCACATCCCGACGTCGCGCCGCAACCGTCCCTCGACCCAAGTCGAGAACTGCGAGGAACTCTACGCTCTGCTCGACGGCTACCAGGTGCGCATCCTCTCGGGACACTCGCACAACAACTACACGACCACCATCTCCAAATCGATCGAGGAGAACACGCTCGGGTCCGTCATGGGGGCCTACTGGAACGGGAAAGAGCTGTGCAACGACGGCAGTCCCCGCGGTTATGCGGTCTACGAAATCGAAGGGAACCGGATCAAGAACTGGTACTACAAGGGTACGGCCTATCCGCGCGAATACCAGATGTACCTCTACGGCCCGGGTGAGGCCGTCTCGGAGCAGTACCGCGACGGACTGATCTTCAACATCTTCAACTGGCACACCACCTGGAAGGTCGAGGTGCAGGAGGACAATTCCGACTGGGTGACGCTCCCCTCGGGCTCGAACCTCAAGTACGAAATGGACCGCCGTGCATACGACTTCATGTTCGGCGAAACCGTCCCCGAACACCGTCCGACGGCCGAACCCGAGGATAAGAACGACCACATGTTCTACTACAAGCCCGTTTCAGACTCCTGGGAGAAGGTCACGGTGAAGGCTACCGACCCCTATGGGAACGAATACACCGAAAGCATCCAGAACGAATAGTCCACGGTCTCAACCATGTCCCTGCCCATGAAAAAAACGATTCTCGCACTCCTGATCGCCATGTGCTGCGGGCTCTCCGCCCGGGCGCAGGACTTCGAAAACCCCCTTGTCTTCGGTGAGAACCGCCTGACGCTCATCACCCCGACCCTGTTCCGGCTGGAGTTCGCCCATGACGGGAAATTCATCGACGCCCCGACCTACTTCGCCTACGACAGAAGCAACCTGCTACCCGCCACCGAGTTCAAGGTCCGCGCGTTGGGCGACAACCGCTACGAGATCACGACCTCGGCCCTGCGCATCGTCTACGAACACGACGGATTTCCTTTCGGGCTCCACAACTTCGCAGCCTACTATACCCTCAACGGCAAAGAGAAGAAATTCACCAACCGCTGCATCTTCCGCAATAACCTCGGAGGCCCGATCGAGACCCTCGACCGCGTCACCGGGGAGATTCCCATGCACGACGGGTTGCTGAGCCGCGACGGCTGGTACGTGATCGACGACGAACGTTCCGACCTGCTGATCGACGGATGGCTCGCCCCGCGCGACACGAAAAGCCACGTACAGGACCAGTACTGCTTCGTCTACGGCAACGACTACCGGGCCGCCCTCGCCGACCTGGGGGCCATCAGCGGGCACGTGCCCATGACCCGCAAATACATCCACGGCGTCTGGTACTGCCGCTACTGGGACTATACCTCCGAAGAGTTCCTCTCGATCATCGACGGATACGAAGAGAACGACTTCCCGCTCGACAACCTCGTCTTCGACATGGGGTGGCACACCTACGACGCACAAATCGGGACCGGACACGCCGGCAGCCGCAGCTGGACGGGCTACACGTGGGACCGCACGCGTATCCCCAACCCCGGAGCACTGATCGCCGAGGTGCACCGCCGCGGCGTCACCGTATCGCTCAACGACCATCCGCACGACGGAATCCGTCCCCACGAGGAGATGTACGCAGACTTTATGGCCGACATGGGCGCCGACCCCTCCAAACCGCTGCTCTTCGACGTTGGGGACCGAAAATACATGGAGACCTTTTTCAAACATGCCCACCATTCGACCGAAGATCTGGGAATCGACTTCTGGTGGCTTGACTGGCAACAGAACTACCTCTATCCCGAGGTGCGCGGTTACCGCTCCACGACACTGCAATGGATCAACGAGCTCTACTACCGCGAAACCGAGCGGAAAGGGCTGCGCGGCGCCGGATACAGCCGCTGGGCCGGCTGGGGCGACCATCGCCACCCGATCCAGTTTTCGGGCGACGCCCAGGCCAACTGGGAGCTGCTCGCCTTCGAGGTGAAGCTCACCGCCGCCAGCGGCAACGCGGGCTGCTATTACTGGGCGCACGACATCGGCGGATTCCGCGGTGACCCGAATCCCGAACTGACGGTACGGTGGACACAATTCGGAGCGCTTTCAGCCGCCCTGCGGGTCCATTCCACGAAGGATGCGCGCCTCGACCGCCGCCCGTGGCTCAGCGGAGAACGCGAAACCGTCGCCATGCGCCGCATGTACCACATGCGTTCGGAGTTGATGCCCTACATCTACAGCAGCGTCTGGCAGACCCACTCGACGATGGTGCCCCTCAACCGCCCGATGTATATCGACTACGGGCATGAGAAACCCGCCTACGAAAATCCCCAGGAGTTCCTCTTCGGGGACAACCTGCTCGCCGCGCCGATCACCTCGCCGGGAGAGGGCGAAGAGAGAATCGCCTCACAACAGGTGTGGTTTCCCGCAGGGGACGTATGGTACGACTTCTTCACCCACGAACGTGTCGACGGAGGCCAGGTGCGCCGCATCGCCAAACCGCTCTACGAATTCCCGCTCTACGTCCGCGGCGGCTGGGTGCTGCCCATGCAACCCTACACGCCCCGTCCCGCATCGACACCGCTCACCACGCTCGTCATGCGCGTCTATCCCGCATCGGGCGATGCCGACAACACCTATACGCTCTACGAGGACGACGGATTGACCCGCGATTACGAACGCGGCCTGTACGCCACCACGGAACTCAACTACCGTCGCCAGGGAGAGGTGACGACCATCACCATCCGCCCCGCGTCGGGCAGCTACGAAGGGCAGGTCCCCCAACGGGCCTACAGACTCCAGCTCCCCGCCATGGGAGAAATCCGCCGCGTCAAGGTCAACGGCCGCGCCGCAAGGATTTCGTACGATACGCAATTGGAGTGCCCGACCGTAGAAGTCCCGGCAACGGACATCCGCAAGGAAATAAGGATAGAGATCTTCGGATAACCTTTCCGGAAACGACCCGCACGAAAAGTGAATCCCGCGCCATGGAAATGATGCGGGATTCGCTTTTTTTTTATAAATTTGTTCTCAAACGACCGCTGCCGATGAGAAAACCGTCCCTTTCCGCCATCCTCGGTGTCGCGACCTGTCTCGTTCTCTTCTGTGCCTGCCGCAAAGACGGCAACGAACAGGTATTCGACGAACTGGATCGGGTCATCAGTCAGAAATCCTGCTACGCAGAGCGTTTCAACCGACAGGCCGATTCGCTGCGCCGGAGACTCGGCGCTGCACCCGACGACACGTCAAGATGGCAAATGGCCCACCACCTGTTCAACGCCTACATCACCTACGACATCGACTCCGCCGCCCGTTACTCCGAACTGATGTACCGTTATGCCGCCGCAACCGGCGACCGGGAGATGCAGTTCCTCTCGACAACCTGCGATGCCGGGGTGCAGATCGCCCGCAACAATGTCGGAAGAGCCTACAAACTGATCCTCTCGCTCGACACGGTCGGCATCAACAAACGCATGCGGGCGAATTACTATACACAGCAGATGGCGATTTTCGGACGGCTCGCCGCCTCGGAAGGCCCCGAAGAGCAGCAGGCAAAATATGCCGATTCTCTCGTCCGACTGCGCCACACGCGCATCGGCTTCGACGGGCACTCGTACGTCACCCGCCAACGACTCCGGGCCCTCGAACTCATGGACATGCACCGCTATGACGAGGCGCTGGAGATTCTGCTGCCGCTCTACGACCCCGAAAAGTACAACAACCGCACGCTCGCCCGCATCGCCTACAACATCGCCAACGCCTATGAGGCGCTCGGCGATCGGGAGCAGAACAAGTTATGGCTCGCCACGACGGCGATTTCGGACCTCCAAACCCCGGTCCGCGAGTACCTCTCGCTGTACAACCTGGCGCTGCTGATGTTCGAGGAGAAGGATATGGAGCGCGCGGCGCGTTATATCCAGTGCACGATGTCCGACATGCTGGAGTGCAACTACAACACCCGCATCCTCCATTCCAGCCAGGCCGAGATGATCATCAACCAGGCCGTCGTCTACAGCATCAACTCTCGCAGCCGCATCCTGACCGTCATGATATACATCTTCATGGCACTGTGCGCCATCATCCTGCTGTTGCTCATGTATACCCTGCAGCAGCACCGGAAGCTGCAGCAGACCAACAGGCAGCTCAACGAGTGGAACGAGCAGATCCGCCAGCTGAACGACAGCCTGCGCGACGCCAACAGGATCAAGGACAACTACGTGTTCCGCTACATGCACCTGGCCACACAGTACATCGGCCGGGTCGATCAATATCGGGACGAATTGCGGAAAACGGCAAAAAAAGAGGGGCCCGAGGCCCTGATGCGCAAGTTGCGGTCGCCGTCGGATGTCGACCGCGACTACCGGGACTTCTACCGGATTTTCGACGAGACGTTCCTCGGCATCTTCCCCGATTTCATCGAGCAGGTCAACGCCCTGCTCGAAGAGTCGGCCCGTTTCCCCGTACGTGCCGACAAGACGCTGCCCACCGAACTGCGGATCCTGGCCGTCATGCGGCTCGGAATTACCGACAGCGGACATATCGCCAGCTTCCTCAACTGCGCTTCGACGACCGTCTACACCTACCGCACCAGGTTGCGCAACTCGGCGCTCGGGGCGCGCAACGAATTCGAAAAGCAGGTGCGGCTCATCGGCTTCTGACCGGCAATCCGGAGGGGAGGGCGAAAGTACACGCCGTGCTCCGATACGCCGTCGCAGCCGCTACATCAGACCCATGCGCTTGCGCGCGAATGGGATGACCCATGCCGGCGACTGCTCCTTCGAGAGCATCTCGCGCATGTACTCCATATAGGGTTCCACGTGGCGGAAATAGTGGTACAGGCCTTCGCAAAGAGTATTTTTGCGGCAGCCGTCCGATCCGGTCTCGAAGCGGTGCTTCGGGCACTCGCCCCGGCAGGCGAAGTAGTAACGGCAGCGCAGGCACTCGGCCGGCAGGGCATTGCGCTTCGCCAGGCCGAGGTCGCGGCGCTTCTTCGAACGATAGATTTCCACCAAAGGGGTCTCGCGGATATTTCCCAACTTGTATTCGGGATAGACGAAGTGGTCACACGAATAGACATCGCCGTTGTGCTCGACGACCAGGGCGTCTCCGCATGTCTCACCCATCGAGCAGACGCCCGGCTGAACCCCGCACCACTGGGAGAGCGAAGCATCGAACATCTGCACGAAGACCTGCCCCACGTCGCTCACGACCCATTCGTCGAAGATGTCGCACAGGAACTGCCCGTAGCCCCCGGCCGTAACCGACCATTCGGCCAACCGCGCCCCCTCGCGCTCCGGGGCGACGATCAGCGGACGGTGGAAACCCTCGACATCGACCACATGCTCCACGGCCGGAAGGAACTGCATGTAGCGGCTCCGCACCGTGTCGCGGAAAAAACGGTAGATCTCCGCGCCACGCCCCTCGCACAGCCGATTCACGACGCTCAGCGTGTTGTACTCCACGCCGCGTTCGCGGAACATCCCGATCGTACGCATCACACGTTCGAAGGTCGGCTGCCCGCCCTTGGTCACCCGGAAGGCGTCGTGGATGTCCTGCGGGCCGTCGAGCGAGATGCCCACCAGAAAGTTGTTCTCCGCAAAGAGGTCGCACCACTCCCCGTCGACCAGCGTACCGTTGGTCTGGAGTGTATTCTCGATACGCTTGCCGTCGGCATACTTTTTCTGGAGGGCCATGGCTTTCCGGTAAAACCCGAGACCCAGCAGCAGGGGTTCCCCGCCATGCCAGCAGAAGGTCACCGTCGGGACGTCGTTGGCTTCGATATACTGCCGCACGTAGCTCTCCAGCAACTCGTCACTCATCACCGCCTGGCGCCCTCCGTACTGCACGGCCTTGTCGAGGTAGTAGCAGTAGTGGCAGTCGAGGTTGCACGCCGAACCGGCGGGCTTGAGCATCGTCGAGAAGGCCACGGGGCCTGTCTGTTTCTCGGCGTCGCGGAAGGTGAAGATATCCTTGGGTTTCGTCATGGCGGTGGCTCCGGCCCGGGAAAAGCGCCCCGAAGGGTCCGGATCGGCGAAACAAATATAGGAAAAAAACATCCTTCTGCGGTTTGGGCTTCGCTCTTTGGCGGTTTTTTCGTACTTTCGTGCGAAACCAAAATCCAACCCATGAAAAAACTCATTCTAACCCTCTGCCTCTGCTGCGCCGGTGCCGGAATCGCCGCGGCAAAAAGCTATGAAGTGAAATCCCCCGACGGGAAAATCGCCGTGCAGGTGGATGCCGGCAAGGAGGCCGTCTCCTACAGCGTGCTGCTCGACGGCAAACAGCTGATCGCCCCCTCGTACCTGGCGCTCGAACTCGCCGACGGCCGCACGCTGGGCACGAAGCCCGTCGTACGGAAAGCCGCGGTGAAAAGCCACGACGAGACGATCGATGCTCCGTTCTACAAACGCACGACGATCGAAGACCGCTACAACGAACTGACCCTCTCCTTCAAGGGCGACTACCAGCTCCGCTTCCGCGCCTATGACGACGGCGTGGCCTACCGCTTCGTCACCGACATGGACGGCGAACTCGTCGTGGCCGACGAGCTCGTAGACATCCGCTTCCCGGAGGACTTCAAGGCGTGGGTGCCCTACGTAAAGGCCCGCATCAAGGAGGGAGGCCTCGAGCGCTACTACTTCAACAGCTTCGAGAATACCTATACCGTACAGCCGCTCTCCGAGGTCGCCGACAACCACCTGGCCTTCGTGCCGCTGCTCGTCGACGCCGGATGCGCGAAGATCGCCATCACGGAGGCCGACCTCGAGCAGTACCCCGGCATGTACCTCTACAACCCCACGCACGGAACGGCCCTGCGCGGCAACTTCGCCCCCTACCCCTCCAAGGAGGTGCAGGGAGGACACAACGAACTGCAGCTGATGGTTACCGAGCGTGAGGATTTCATAGCCCGCACGCAGGGTACGCGCGCCTTCCCGTGGCGCATCTTCGTCATCGCCGGGAACGACATCGAGCTGGCCGACAACGACATGGTCTACCGCCTGGCATCGCCCTCGCGCGTCGAGGACACCTCGTGGATCCGTCCGGGCAAGGTGGCCTGGGACTGGTGGAACGACTGGAACATCTACGGTGTGGACTTCCGCGCCGGCATCAACAACGACACCTATAAGTATTACATCGACTTCGCCTCCAAGAACGGCATCGAGTACGTGATCCTCGACGAGGGCTGGGCCGTGAACAAGAAGGCCGACCTCTTCCAGGTGATCCCCGAGATCGACCTCCAGGAGCTGGTTGACTACGGCCGCGAACGCAACGTGGGCATCGTCCTCTGGGCCGGCTACTACGCCGTGGAGCGTGACATGGAGCGTGTCTGCAAGCACTTCTCCGAGATGGGCGTCAAGGGCTTCAAGGTCGACTTCATGGACCGCGACGACCAGAAGATCTCCGACTTCGTATACCGCCTGGCCGAGACCGCCGCACGCTACCACCTGTTCCTCGACCTGCACGGATTCCACAAACCCACGGGTCTCCAGCGCACCTATCCCAACGTGCTCAACTTCGAGGGCGTCTTCGGCCTCGAGCAGATGAAGTGGAGCGGCACCGACATCGACCAGGTGACCTACGACGTCACGATCCCCTACATCCGCATGCTGGCAGGCCCGATGGACTACACGCAGGGCGCCATGCGCAACGCCACGCGCGGCAACTACCGCCCGGTGAACTCCGAGGCCATGAGCCAGGGCACGCGCTGCCGCCAGCTGGCCGAATACGTCATCTTCGAGTCGCCGTTCAACATGCTCTGCGACGCCCCGACGAACTACCTGCGCGAGGAGGAGTGCACGCGCTTCATCGCCGCGGTGCCGACGACGTGGGACGAGACCCGCGGACTGGACGGACGTGTCGGCGAGTACGTCTCGATCGCACGCCGCAAGGGTGACGTATGGTATGTCGGCGGCATGACCGACTGGTCGGCCCGCGAGTTGACGATCGACCTGGGATTCCTCGGCGAGGGGGCCTTCACGGCCGAGGTGTTCCGCGACGGGATCAACGCCGACCGCGCCGCCTGCGACTACAAGCGCGAAGTGGTCGAAGTGCCCGCCGACCGCCGTATGACGCTGAAGATGGCGCCCGGAGGCGGCTTCGCCATCCGCATCGTCCGCAAATAGGCTACGGAAAACGCTCAAACCCTGCCGGGCGGTTCGATCGTGAGCCGCCCGGCACTGTTTTCTGCGCGGGCCGCGATTTACAAAAGCGGTTCACTAGTGTCCGGAGAAAAATTCTCCGACAATGTTTTAATTATTAAACATCAATAAGTTACAAGCATTAGAAAA
>NZ_CALUHA010000042.1:0-17647 GCF_944320325.1 Alistipes megaguti | reverse complement strand
TCGTCCATCTCGACCAGCTGGTTTTCGGGCATCTTGAAGCGGATGACCCACTGGTCGCCGCGGTCGATGCGGGCCCGAACCTCCTCGGCCGGGAGGGCCAGCGAGGTGGCCAGCTTTTCGCGGACCTGATAGTTGTAGGCGAAAGCCTCGCCGCGGGCCTCGGCCTCATGGCGCAGGCGGTCGAGCTCCTCGGCCGTATCGAAGGCGTAGTAGGCCCAGCCCGACTCGACGAGCTGCAGGGCGTATTTGAGGTAGATTTCGCGGCGTTCGCTCTGGCGGTAGGGGGCGTGGGGGCCGCCGACGCCGACACCCTCGTCAATCTGGATGCCGCACCATTTGAGCGACTCCAGGATATACTCCTCGGCACCGGGAACGAAGCGTTGCGAATCGGTATCCTCAATGCGGAGGATCATCGTGCCCTTGTGCTGACGGGCGAAGAGGTAGTTGTACAGAGCCGTGCGGACGCCTCCGATGTGGAGCGGCCCGGTGGGGCTGGGTGCGAAGCGCACCCGAACAGGTCTTTCCATGGACATTTATGTTTTTTGTCGTTTTATCTCTTTTCGCGGAGGTTTGTGGCTGGCCGGTTTGTTCTTCCGGCAGCGCCCCCCCCCTCTCCTCTTGAGGACCCCGGTTATTTCACGCGGTATTCGATGCGCATGGTGATGCGGGCCTTCTTCTGGCGGCTTGCGGTGTTGAACGAACCGCCGGCCGAGAACTCCTCGTTGGTATTGGCACCGGTGATCTGGAAGACGCCCATGCGGGCCGAGGCCACGCGGCCGATCTTCGTGCCGGCGTTGACGGCGATCTTTTCGGCGCGCATCCGGGCGTCGGCCGAAGCGGTCTCGATCAGCCCCATCTTCACGTCGTCGAGCTTCGTGTAGTAGTAGTCCGGGGCGTAGGCTTCGATCGAGACGCCCTGGGCGATGAGCGAGGAGATCTCGCGCGAAATGGTCTCGACGCGCTCCACGTCACGCGACTCGACGGTGAAGCGCTGCCGCAGCTGGTAGCATTTGAAGCGCTGCCCGGCCCAGTTCCCGTTGGCGTTGTAGACCGGGTCGAACTGCTTGTCGACGTTGACGAACTCGAAGACCACGGCATCGACCGGCAGCCCCTTCTCTTCGAGATATTTCTGCACTTTGGCCTTGCTCTGTTCGATCTGGGCGTATCCGGCGGCGACCTGCTGGGCTTCGGCCGTGAGGGTGGCCGACCAGACGATCAGGTCCGACGTGAACTCCGTTTCGCCGAGGCCCGTTACGACGATCGTGTCCTGCGAGCGATACTTGTAGGTGTAGGCGCGGGCGAGCACGGCGGCGCAAATGATGGCCGCGATGCCCAGAAGGAGGTACTTTGCGTTTTTCATGGTCAACAGTTTTTTAGGTTTTCCGTTGTCTTTGGGGCGCATCCCGAATTTTCGACGTGCGCCGGGTTTGCTTTTGGTGCCTTGGCGGGGCGGTCTCTTCTTGCTGTGTGGTCTGGAGCCGGCTTGTCTGCGCGGGTCGTTAATTGCTTCTCGGCGGGACTCCGGCTCCATCACCGCGGATGCCTGCCTTGTCTCTGCGGAGCTTCGGTCCCATCACTGCGGATGCCTGCCTCGTCTCTGCGTGGCCGGGCCCTAGCCCCCCCCCGCTCGGTCAGACGTTGAAGAGGAAGTGCATGATGTCGCCGTCCTGCACGACGTAGTCCTTGCCCTCGATGCCGATCTTGCCGGCGTCGCGGCAGGCCTTCTCCGACCCGAGCGTGACGTAGTCGTCGTACTTGATGACCTCGGCACGGATGAATCCCTTCTCGAAGTCGGTGTGGATGATACCGGCCGTCTGGGGGGCCTTCATGCCGCGGGAGTAGGTCCAGGCGCGGGTTTCGTCGGCTCCGGTGGTGAAGAACGTTTCGAGATTGAGCAATTTGTAGGCCGCTTTGATCAGCCGGGCCACACCCGACTCCTCCAGCCCCAGATCCTCGAGGAACATCTGCCGTTCGTCGTAGCTCTCGAGTTCGGCGATGTCGGCCTCGGTGGCGGCGGCGATGATGAGCATCTCGGCCTTTTCGTCGGCAATGGCCTTCCGTACAGCCTCGGTGTAGGCGTTGCCCGTTGCGGCGCTCTTTTCGTCGACGTTGCAGACGTATAGCACGGGTTTGTCAGTCAGCAGGTTGAGGTCGGCAACGAGCTTGCGGTCCTCCTTGTCGAGCTCCACGGTGCGGGCGCTCTTGCCCTGCTCGAGCACCGACTTGTACTGGAGCAGCAGTTCGACGGCGCGTTTGGCGTTCTTGTCGCCGCCCGAGGTGGCCTGCTTCTGGGTCTTGGCCAGCCGGTTCTCGACCGTCTCGAGGTCCTTCAGCTGGAGCTCCGTGTCGATGATGCCCTTGTCGCGCACCGGATCGATCGAACCGTCGACGTGGGTGATGTTTCCGTTGTCGAAGCAGCGCAGCACGTGGATGATTGCGTTTGTGTTGCGGATATTTCCGAGGAACTTGTTGCCCAGACCTTCGCCCTTCGAGGCGCCCTTGACCAGACCGGCGATGTCGACGATCTCGATGGTGGTGGGGATGACCCGTTTGGGGTGGTCTATTTCGGCCAGGCGGATCAGCCGCTGATCGGGTACGGTGATGACGCCGACGTTGGGTTCGATGGTGCAGAAGGGGAAGTTGGCAGCCTGAGCCTTTGCGTTGGACAGGCAGTTGAAAAGCGTCGATTTGCCCACGTTCGGCAGACCGACGATGCCGCATTGTAATGCCATGTATTTCGAATTTTTTTGTTCGCAGCGCAAAGATACGAAAAGTCGGGGGCAAAAAGACAACTTTGCCGGCAATTTTTACCCCGTGCGGTCTATTTTCCGCTGCGGGTTTGCGCTGCGGACCGGAAAATGGTCGGCAAGGCTCCTCCTGCGCATGCGAGAGGCCTCCGGGCGGGGCTTTGTGGAAAATTATCGCCGTGATTTTTTGCCGAACGGTGGTTTATGCGTATCTTTGAAGGTCTAAAATAAACGGACGATGGATTGGAAAACAATGCAAACCGATCTGCAGCGACTCGCCGCATTGATCGACGGGTGGTCGCAGACGGATCAGATACCGGATGTGGAGCGGGATCTGGCTCTGCAGAAGTTGCGCGACCTCTACGAAGCGATCCGTTTTGCCGGGCCCGGAGCCGTGCAGGCGAAGGAGGTCTCCGCCGAGGCGGTGCCCGAAGTGCCGGAAGAGGAGCTTCCCGAATCGCTTGATTTGGGGGCGGTTCTTTCCCTGGACGGCTTTCCCGATCTGGGGGAGCCCGAAGGACCCATCTATGCGGAACCCTCGGCGCCGTTCGGCGCTGAAGTTGGACCGGGGCCAGCCGAACCGGAAAGGGCCGAACCGGGGCCTGCCGAGACTGTAGAAGAGCAGTCGGTGGAGCCTGCTGAGACACAGCCTGCCGAATCGGAGCCGACCGAGCCGGCCGAACCGCAGCCGGCCGAACCGCAGACCGCAGAACTCACTGAACCCGCTGCATCGACTCCGGTTGAATCCGTTGAACTGCAGCCTGCCGAATCCTCCGCATCGACACCGACCGAGTCTGTTGAAGAACAGCCGGCGGAGTCTGTTGAGACACAGTCAGCCGAATCGGAAACGGCCGAGCCGGAGCCCCCCGAATCGGTGATACTCGAACCGGATGCCCCGGAGGTGTCCGTTACGCTGGATTCGTCCCGGAGCGCCGAACCTGCCGCCGCGAAATCGCACCATGCCGCTTCACCTACGCTTTTCGGGATGGAGGATGAGGAGACGGTCCGCCACCGTCACAAACAGCGGGTCATCATGTCGCTCTACGGGCCTTCGCCCGAACCGGAACGACCTGCCGCATCGGGTCGTCGCCCGTCGCCGACGCCGGGTGCGTTCTCTCCGGCCTCATCCACGTCGGCCGACGTCTCGCAACCCTTCGAGATCATCGAGGTTGAGCGCGGCTCCGAAGCCTTTACCGAAAAAGCAACGTCGAAACAGACGGATGAAGGCCCGACAACTGCCGAGCCGCACGCTGCACCTGCCCGGGCCGACCAGCCTTCCGAAGAAGTGTCGGAGAAGACGTCAGCTCCGGACCCGGTTGAATCGGCTACGGTGTCGACCGCCCGGACGGCATCGGCCGAACCCGAACCCGAGCTCGAACCTGAACCCGAATCAGAACTCACTGAACCCGAATCAGAACCCGAATCAGAACTCGAATCCGAATCGGTTCCGACTGCACCGACCCCCGCACCGGAACCCGAATCGAAGCCGAGGACAGCGGCCTTTGATCCCGCCTCCGACGACACCGATCGCCGGACGGAGGGCGGAATGCCGATCGCGTCGGCCGGTGCGGTACTGGGCGAGGTGATCAACCCCCACGTGCAGACGCTGGCCGATACGATTGCGCCGCCGCGTGACATGGCGTCGGAAATCCTTCACAACGAACCGATCACGGACCTTCGTCAGGCCATTGGTCTGAACGACAAGTTCCTGTTGATCCGCGACCTGTTCGGCGGTGACGGTGCGGCCTTCGAGCGGGCGATCGAGACGCTCAACGGCTTCGACGACCTCGACGACTGCATGATCTTCATTGCCGAGCATTACGCCTGGAACCCCAATTCCGACGGCGCCAAACTCCTGATGGACCTTCTCGAACGCAAATTCGCCTGACGGCATGGCCAAACTCTATATCGTACCGACGCCGATCGGCAATCTGGACGACATCACGCTGCGTGCGGTGAAGGTGCTGCGCGAGGTGGATTTCGTCCTGGCCGAGGATACGCGCACGACGTCGTTTCTGCTCAAACACCTCGGCATCGAGCAGAAACTCCGCTCGCACCACAAGTTCAACGAACACGCCACCGTGCAGATGGTCGCCGAGACGATCGCTGCGGGACACGACGCTGCCCTGGTCTCGGATGCCGGCACGCCGGGCATCTCCGACCCGGGTTTTCTGCTCGTGCGGACGTGTGTCGAGGCGGGCATCGAAGTTGAGACGCTGCCCGGCGCCACGGCGCTGATCCCGGCGCTGGTGCAGAGCGGATTCCCGTGTGACCGCTTCTGCTTCGAGGGGTTCCTCCCGCAGAAGAAGGGCCGCATGAAACACCTGCAGAGCCTGCGCGACGAGGAGCGCACGATGATCTTCTACGAATCGCCCTACCGCGTGGTCCGCTGCCTGGAGCAGTTTGTCGAGTGCTTCGGGGCGGATCGCGAAGTCTCGGTCTCGCGCGAACTGACCAAGAAGTTCGAGCAGACCGTGCGCGGCACGCTGGCCGAGGTGCTCGACCATTTCCGCACCCACGAACCCAAGGGCGAATTTGTCCTGGTCGTGCGCGGCAAGTCGCGCCGCCGCCCGTCGGAGGCGGATGGAGCGGAGAGCGGGGCGGAGAACGATGCCGACGATCGCGGCGAAACCCTTCCGAATGAAAACGATTATGAATAACCGGAACGACACCACGCATACCGACCGGCAACGTTCGTTTGCCGCCTGGCTGGGCGAGATGCGCGAATTCCTTCGGGGGCGGTTCAACCTGGAGGACGACAAGGCGCAGCGCGACGAAGTGGTGGCCAACATCTCCAAGGGGGTCGAATTCCGCGGGGTGAACCTCTGGGTGCTGATCTTCGCCACGATGATCGCCTCGCTGGGGCTGAACGTCAATTCGGCCGCGGTGATCATCGGCGCGATGCTCATCTCGCCGATCATGGGGCCGATCATGGGTGTCGGCCTCTCGCTGGGGATCAACGACTTTGAACTGCTGAAGCGTTCGCTGCGCAATCTGGCGCTGATGTTCATCGTGGCCATCGTCACCTCGACGGTCTACTTCCTCATCTCGCCCCTGTCGTCGAACAGCAGCGAACTGCTGGCCCGGACAACCCCGACGACCTACGACGTGCTGATTGCGCTGTTTGGCGGTCTGGCGGGCATCGTGGCCCAGACGCGGCAGGACCGCACCTCGACCGTCATCCCGGGTGTGGCCATCGCCACGGCGCTGATCCCGCCCCTCTGCACGGCCGGTTTCGGACTGGCCTCGGGACAGTTCCGCTTCTTTTTCGGGGCGTTTTACCTTTTCTTCATCAACTCGGTCTTCATCGCCCTGGCCACCTACGTGATGGTCCGTTTCCTGGGCTACGAAAAGAAGGTCTTCATCGACAAGGCGCGCGAACGCAAGGTCAAACGGCTGATGATGGTCATCACGCTGGTGACCTTCATTCCGAGTGTGGTGATCGGCTTCCACATGGTGCAGGTTTCGCTCTTCGAGGCGGCGGCGGACAAGTACGTGGCGCAGGTCTTCAACTTCCCGCAGACGCGCGTCATCGAGTGCAACAAGCACTATGCCCACAAGGGATCGCGGATCGAACTGCTGCTGGTGGGCGAGGCGTTGGGCGACGAAGTGATCGAGAGTGCCCGGGCGCAGCTGGACGGCTACGGCCTCGACCGTACGGAACTGGTCGTGCGGCAGGCCAATACGGAGGATCGCGTCGATGTGGTGTCGCTGCAGCAGAGCTATCAGGAGCTGCTGGCCGAGAAGAACCGCCGCATCGAGGAGATGTCGTCGCAGCTGAAGCGTTACCGTGTTACGGAGGATGTCGGGGTGAACGACGTTTCGCGTGAGATCGGTGCGCTGATGGAGAACGTGCGGGCGGTGTCGCTGACCAAGGGCATTACGTTCGATGTGGAGGGTGTGCCGCAGGATACGGCGCTGATCTGCGTGGTGACGCGTCGGGACAGCCTGCGACCGCTCGACGAGACGACGCTCCGCAACTGGCTGCGGCTGCGGACGAAGGTCGCGGACGTGAAAATTTTCGTGGAACCCTGACGATCTGTAGGCCGTAATGAAATATCCGAAGATGAATATTTGGCAGCGGATCGGTCTGGAGGCACTCTGGGTCGGGGCACGGCTCTTTGCGGTGATGCCCCGCTGGTTCAAGTATCACATTGTCGAGAATCTGCTCTATCTGCTCTTATACTATGGTATCCGCTACCGGCGGGGTGTTGTGGCCGCGAATCTGCGCAATTCGTTCCCGGAGAAGAGCGACGGGGAGCGTGCGGAGATCGGGCGCCGCTTCTACCGGACGCTGGCCGAGATCTTCGTCGATACGCTCGATCTGGCCCATCTCACCTCGCACAAATGGCACCGTTCGCTGACCATCCGCGGACTGGAGGAGCATCGCCAGCGGGTCGAGGGACGCGACTGGATCGCCATGACGGCCCACTTCGGATGTTGGGAGTACAGCTCTTTCTGGGGGCTCTACGTGCCGTCGCAGATCATCGTGGCGGTCTACCACCCGTTGCGCAGCAAGATCATGGAGGCCTTCTACCAGCGGTTGCGCAACGGCGACCATGCCACGACGGTCTCGATGAACGAAAGCCTGCGCTTCTTCCTGCGCAACCGCGGCAAGGGGCTTCATGGCAGGAATCTTGTGATGGGGCTGATCGCCGATCAGAATCCGCCGCGGCGTCCCGACAGCCATTGGTTCCGTTTCCTGAACCAGGATACGATCTTCTTCGACGGCGGTGAGAAACTGGCCCTCCGCTGTCATCTTCCGGTCTATTTCGTGAAGATGGACCGCCTGTCGAGGGGGCGTTACGAGATGTCGTTCGCGCCGATCTACGACGGTGTGGAGCCGGTGGCGGAGAATGAAATTACGGAGCGTTACGTGCGACTGCTCGAGGCGGAGATCCGCCGTCGTCCCGAACTGTGGATCTGGTCGCACAAACGCTGGAAACACAAACGGGATGTCAATTGTTAAGATCGTCATACTGAATTGGAACGGCGTAGCTCACCTGCGTCGTTTTTTGCCTTCGGTGGTGGCTGCGGCACCGGCCGGTGTGGAGGTTGTTGTGGCCGACAACGGCTCGACGGACGACTCCGTGGAGGTCTTGCGGAGCGAGTTCCCCTCGGTGACGGTGCTCCGCATGGACCGCAACTACGGTTTTGCCGGCGGCTACAACCGGGCGCTGCAGCGCATCGAGGCGGACTACTACGTGCTGCTGAACTCCGACGTGGAGACGCCCCGGGGGTGGCTCGGCCCGTTGGTGGAGGCGCTGGACCGAAATCCCGACGTGGGGGTGGTCTCGCCGAAGCTGATCTCCTCGGAGGATCGGCGGATGTTCGAGTATGCCGGAGCTTCGGGCGGATATGTCGATTGGCTGGGTTATCCCTTCTGCCGGGGTCGGATCCTGCGCACGGTGGAGGAGGATCGGGGCCAGTACGACGATGCGCGCGACCTGTTCTGGGTGAGCGGGGCGGCCTTCTGCTGCCGGGCGGAGCTTTTCCACCGGTTGGGGGGCTTCGACGACGACTTCTTCGCCCACATGGAGGAGATCGACCTCTGCTGGCGGATGCAGCTGGCGGGCTACCGCGTGCGGGTGGTTCCCGAGAGCCGGGTCTACCACCTGGGGGGCGGGACGCTGCAGACCGACTCGCCGTCGAAGGTCTTCTACAACCACCGCAACAACCTGGCCATGCTCTACAAATGCTCCTCGCCCGGACAGCGGGCACTGGTTGCCGTGGCGCGTCCGGTGCTGGACCTGCTGGCGGCCCTGTCGTATCTGGCGCAGGGGCGTGCCGACAATTTCCGGGCCGTCTTCCGGGCCTGGCGGGACTTCCTGCGCTGGCACGGCGCGCTGGCCGAAAAGCGGCGGGCGATCCGTTCCTCGCGCAAGGCCGAGGCCCGGCACATCTACCACGGTTCGATCGTGGTGCGTTACATGCTGGGCGGCCGCACCTTCGGGAAGTTGATGTAATTCGGTGCGGGCCCGCTCTGCCTGCCGTTCTGTTTGCCTGCCTGCCGTTCTGCCCGCCGCTCTGTTTGCCGCTCTGTTTGCCGCTCTGCCGGCGGCCTGCCTGCCGCTCGTCTGCCGGTCCGAATCCCCGCCGTCCCCTCGTCTGCGAGATGTCCGGCTCTTGCGCCTTCCGTTCAAATGCCTCTTCCGGCAGGTGCCCGACCGTCCGGTACCTGACCCTGCCTGCGGAACTGCGGTCCGTTTTCTCACGTTGCCGATGGAATCCCTGCGAAGCATCCCGGATTGTTCGGGACCCAACCAACAAAAACACCCGGCCTTGTGCGAGGCCGGGTGTTTTTCGTGTGCGCTCCGTAGTGCGGAGTGCCGTGTTCGATCTATTTGTTGATCTTGGCCCAGGAGTCCTTGAGCGTCACGGTGCGGTTGAAGACCAGATGGTCGGGCGTCGAGTCCGTATCGGGGCAGAAGTAGCCCACGCGTTCGAACTGTACGGCCTGTCCCACGGGGATGTCGCGCAGCGAGGGCTCGAGGTAGCCCTTGATCTTGACCATCGACTCGGGGTTGAGGTTGTCCTCCCAGGTCTGGCCCTCCTCGACGTCGTCGGGGTTCTCCTTCGTGAAGAGCGGGTTGAAGAGCCGGATCTCGGCCTCCAGCGCATCCTGGGCCGATACCCAGTGGATGACGCCCTTCACGCGGCGGCCGTCGCTCGACGAGCCGTTTCCGGACATCGGGTCATACGTGCAGCGCAGCTCGGTGATGTTGCCCTGGGCATCCTTGACCACCTCCTCGCACTTGATCAGGTACGAGTAGCGCAGGCGTACCTCGCCGCCGGGCTGCAGGCGGAAGAACTTCTTCGGGGGATTCTCCATGAAGTCGTCGCGCTCGATGTAGATCACGCGCGAGAAAGGAACCTGACGCGTGCCGGCGGCCTCGTCCTCGGGGTTGTTCACGGCGGTGAACAGTTCGGTCTTGCCCTCGGGGTAGTTGGTGACGGTCACCTTCAGGGGGTTGAGCACGGCCATGCGGCGCTCGGCGACCTTGTTCAGATCCTCGCGGACGCAGTATTCGAGTTTGGCCAGATCGATGACGTTGTCGCGCTTGGCCACGCCGACCATCTCGGCGAAGTTGCGCACCGATGCCGGGGTGTAACCCTTGCGGCGCAGGGCGCAGATCGTCGGCATGCGCGGGTCGTCCCAGCCCATGACGGCCCCCTCCTGCACGAGCTTCAGCAGGCGGCGTTTCGACATGAGCGTATAGGTGAGGTTCAGCCGCGCGAATTCGTACTGGTGCGACGGGAAGATGCCCAGCGCCTGGATGAACCAGTCGTAGAGCGGACGGTGGACGTCGAACTCCAGCGTGCAGATCGAGTGGGTGACGTGCTCGATCGAGTCGCTTTGGCCGTGGGCGTAGTCGTACATCGGGTAGATGCACCACTTGTTGCCCGTGCGGTGGTGTTCGGCGTGGATGATGCGGTACATGATCGGGTCGCGGAAGAGCATGTTCGGATGGGCCATGTCGATCTTGGCGCGCAGGACCTTCGAACCGTCGGGGAATTCGCCGGCCTTCATGCGCTGGAACAGATCGAGGTTCTCCTCGACCGAACGGTCGCGCCAGGGCGAGGGCTTTCCGGGTTCGGAGACCGTACCGCGGTTTTCGCGGATCTGCTCCTGGGTCTGGTCGTCGACGTAGGCCAGCCCCTTCCTGATCAGGACGATGGCCCATTCGTAGAGCTGGTCGAAGTAGTCCGAGGCGTAGCGCTCCAGCGCCCAGTCGAAGCCCAGCCAGTGGATGTCGCGCTTGATCGAGTCGACATACTCGACGTCCTCCTTGACGGGGTTCGTGTCGTCGAAGCGCAGGTTGCACTTGCCGCCGTATTTCTTGGCCAGTCCGAAGTTGATGCAGATGCTCTTGGCGTGGCCGATATGGAGGTATCCGTTGGGTTCGGGCGGGAAACGGGTCTGTATTTCGGTGACGCCGTTGGCGATGGACTCTTCGATGATCTCTTCGAGGAAGTTGCGCGGCTTCTCTCGGGTTTCGTTGATTTCGCTTGCCATATTTTTTCGTGAATTTGCTTGTGCGTGAATGAATGGTCGGTCAAACGGGCTGCGGATCAGTAGCAGCAGGGGCGCGGTGCGGGCCCCGGACGGTGGGGTGCCGGCTTTCGGGGGCCGATGTCAAAGAGCCGCTGGATGTCGACCGACAGCTGGACGACCTGCTGCGTGCCGAGTCCCGTTCCGTCGTAGTGGAAGACCATGCCGGCCTCGACGTGCATCGTGTCGTGGAAGAATTTGCGATCGTAGCCGACCCACGTGCGGTTGTAGATGTGCTTGGTGGTCGCGTAGAACGACTCTCCGGCATAGAGGCCGTCCTGGCCGTAGGTAAGGCCCCCCCCCGTCAGGGGATTGGCCACGTAGTTGCGCAGCGGCTGGAGGTTCTTGCCCAGATAGAGGTTGTTCTCGATCTTGAGGCCCCAGCGCGAGATGGTGACGTCCAACTGACCGCCGTAGGGTTTGCGCCAGGTGTGGTCGACGCTGCGGCCGCGCTGCGGGGCGAAGAGCAGACCTCCCTGGATGTCGAAGTCGAAAAAGGCGTTGAACTCCCAGCCAATGTAGGGGTTCATGAGCAGGTTGTCCGTGACGTTCTCGTTGAGCTTCGAACCGGCGAAGTGGAACATCGAGAAGGCGTATCCGACGTAGAATCCGGGGCGGGTGGTGTAGCGGCCGGCCGAGAGGATGCGGAACATCTCGCGCGAGGCTTCGGAGTACATGCCCTCCCAGTCGACGGCCAGTTCGACGTAGGTCTTTTGGCGTTGGGTGGAGACGTAGCGTCCGAGGAATCCCGAGAGGCGGTTGTGGTAGAAGCGGGTCGAGTCGCTGAAGAAGGCCGTGGAGTAGTCGCCCATGAGCTCCTTGCGGTTGAAGATACCGGCATTGGCCTGGACGTTCGCGGTCTTGAAGCGGTAGTACATCAGCGGCTTGACGTCGCTCAGGAAACGGTCGCCCTGGGGGTTGTACTGGCCGAAGTTCTGCATCATCTCGACGCCGACGACCAACTGGTTCTTCTCCTGCCATTCGATCCCGATGCGCGGGGTGAGGCGGGCGCTGAAGAGCGTCTGAGATTCGTTGAAGTCGTTGTTGGCGTATTCGCGGTTGTCGAATCGGGTTTCGAAGTCGGCGCCGACGAGGATCTTCTGGGCATACAGGCTGCCTCCCGAAATGACGAGAGCGGCGGCCAGAGCGAAGACTTTTTTCAGAGACATGGTACTGTTGAATTGAGGCCTCAAAATTAGATAAAATATTTTTTATTTGCTTACTTTTGCCGCCGAAATCACTCATTTCGACCCGATATGCGTAAAATTACGAACGAAGAGTTGGGGCGTCCGACGCCCGAGGAGTTTGCCCGCAGCCGGAAGATGGCGGTGCGGGTGGTGCTGGACAACGTGCGTTCGGCGCAGAACGTCGGTGCGTTTTTCCGTACGGGCGACGCCTTTGCCGTGGAGCGCATCGAGCTGTGCGGCATCACGGCCGTGCCCCCTTCGCGCGAGATCCACAAGACGGCGCTCGGTGCCGACCAGACGGTGTCGTGGGGCCATTGGGAGTCGACCGCGGCATGCGTCGAGGCGCTGCACGGCGAAGGCTACCGGGTGCTGGCCGTCGAGCAGGTCGAGGGGGCGGTGATGCTCGATGACTTTGCACCGGAGTCCGATGCGAAGTATGCGCTGGTTTTCGGCAACGAGGTTGACGGGGTCGACCAGCAGGTGGTGGACCTCTGCGACGGTGCGCTGGAGATCCCGCAGGCCGGGACGAAACATTCGATCAACGTCGCGGTGTCGGGAGGGGTTGTTCTGTGGCAATTTTTTTGCCAAAACTACGCAAAGCGTTATCTTTGCCGCGCTGAAAATCCTAAAAACTGAAAGAAATGTCCGTAGAAAGTACAGTTCGGGCGGTGACGACCTATCGCCTGACGGAGATGAAGCAGCGCGGCGAGAAGATCGCCATGCTGACCTCGTATGACTATTCGATGGCCAAGATCGTCGATGCCGCGGGTGTCGACGTGATCCTGGTGGGCGACTCGGCGGCCAACGTGATGGCCGGTTACGAGACGACGCTTCCCATTACGCTCGATATGATGATCTACCATGCCCGTTCGGTGGTGCGCGCCGTCAACCGGGCGCTGGTGGTTGTCGACCTTCCGTTCGGCACCTACCAGGGCAACTCGAAGGTGGCGCTCGATTCGGCCATCCGCATCATGAAGGAGACCGAGGCCGATGCCGTGAAGATCGAGGGCGGTGAGGAGATCCTCGAGTCGGTGCAGCGCATCCTCTCGGCCGGCATTCCGGTGATGGGTCACCTGGGGCTGACGCCGCAGTCGATCCATAAGTTCGGTACCTACGCCGTGCGGGCCAAGGAGGAGGCCGAAGCCGAGAAGCTGGTCCACGACGCCCATCTGCTGAGCGAGGCGGGCTGCTTCGGCATCGTGCTCGAGAAGATCCCGGCAGCGCTTGCCACGCGGGTGACCAGCGAGATCCCGACGCCGACGATCGGTATCGGAGCCGGTCCGGGCTGCGACGGCCAGGTGCTGGTGATCCACGACATGCTGGGCATCAACAAGGGCTTCTCGCCGCGTTTCCTGCGCCGCTACGCCGATCTGCATACGGTGATGACCGAGGCTGTCGGGCAGTATGTGCAGGACGTCAAGTCGTGCGACTTCCCCAACGAGAAGGAGCAGTACTGATCCCGGGAGCCGGGGGCCTGGAGCCAGAGGCCGCAAGAGAAAACGGGTGTCGTCGTTGGACGACACCCGTTTTCTCTTATTGGGGCAGGTCTCGGGCAGGATGCTCCCGCTCCATGGCGAGGATGCGCACGACCTCGAAGACGCCGGCATATTCGGCGGCAAAGCCCTCGTCCGAAGGTCCCTTGTAGCGGAGTTCCAACTCGGCACGGAGCGGCATTCCGTCGGTTGCGCCGCCGCTCACCCGGTCGTATTCCCGTTCGAGGGCGCCGCTCGGATCGACGAGCCAGTATTCGGCCTGCCGACCCTCGGGGGTGAACGAGCGCACTTCGTGGGCTACGACGACCCGGCCGCGGAGCGTCGTGAGGGAGTCGATGTGCAAGGCCGCGTCGAGGTTCTCGCGCCTGTCGGCGAGCTTGAGGCCGGGGGCGGGCCGGCGGTCGGGCGATGCTTCGAAGACGGCGGTGGCGGATTGACCGGAGGCGTCGGCCGGCTTTCCCGACGGTCGGGTTCCGCAGCCTGCCGCCAGAAGCAGCAGGGCGAGGGCCGGATAGAGATGGCGTGTTTTCATCCTTGCGAGGTTTGTCGGTTATGGGGCAAAAATAGGAAAAAAAGCGTACCGGCCAACTTTCTTGATAAAATGTTGATAAAAAGTCGATGTTCGGGAGGCTGATTTTAGGCTGTTTCGAAAAAAATGATTACTTTTGCGAGCAACAAAAATCCACGTTCATTATGTCTTTTATCAATGAAAGGGTTCAGCCCGAAGGACTTACGTTCGACGATGTGCTGCTCGTACCCGCCTATTCGGAAGTGTTGCCGCGAGAGGTCAATGTCCAGACCCGTTTCTCGCGAAATATCAAGCTCAACATCCCCATCGTTTCTGCGGCGATGGATACCGTGACCGAGGCTCCGTTGGCCATTGCACTGGCGCGTGAAGGTGGTATCGGCGTGATCCACAAGAATATGACGATTGCCGAGCAGGCAGCTCAGGTGCGTCGTGTGAAGCGAGCCGAAAACGGCATGATCTACGACCCGATCACCATCTCGAAGGACAACACCGTGGGCGATGCCCTGAATCTGATGAAGGAGAACAAGATCGGCGGTATTCCGGTCGTGGACGGCGAGTTCCGCCTGATCGGCATCGTCACCAACCGGGACCTTCGCTTCCAGCCCGACATGTCGCGCCGCATCGAGGAGGTGATGACCCCGGGCGACCGCTTGATCACCACCCACCGCACCGATCTGGCCCACGCCTCGGAGGTGCTTCTGAATAACAAGATCGAAAAGCTCCCCGTGGTCGACAACGAAGGCCATCTGGTGGGGCTTATTACGTATAAGGATATCACCAAGGTGCAGGATCACCCGAATGCCTGCAAGGACGAGAAGGGTCGTCTGCGTGTAGCTGCCGGCGTGGGGATCACCAACGACGCCATGGATCGTGTGGCAGCCCTCGTGGCCGAGGATGTCGATGCCGTGGTGCTCGACTCCGCACACGGACACTCGCGCAACATCGTGCGCACGCTCCAGAAGATCAAGGCGGCCTATCCGACGCTGGATGTCGTGGTGGGCAACATCGCCACGGGTGAGGCCGCCAGGTTCCTGATCGACGCCGGTGCCGACGGTATCAAGGTCGGTATCGGTCCGGGTTCGATCTGCACGACGCGTATCATCGCCGGCGTGGGTGTTCCGCAGCTGTCGGCCATCTACGCCGCCGCCTCGGCCGCCAAGGGTTCGGGCGTTCCGGTGATCGCCGACGGCGGTCTGCGCTACTCGGGCGACATCGTCAAGGCGCTGGCTGCGGGCGGTGACTGCGTGATGATCGGTTCGATGTTCGCCGGTACGGAGGAGGCTCCGGGCGACACGATCATCTACAACGGCCGTAAGTTCAAGGCCTACCGCGGCATGGGTTCGATCGACGCCATGCGTGCCGGATCGGCCGACCGCTACTTCCAGAAGGGTTGCGAGGGCAACATCAGCAAACTCGTTCCGGAGGGTATCGTGGCCCGCGTGCCGTTCAAGGGTTCGCTGAGCGAGACGGTCTATCAGCTGATCGGCGGTCTGCGTTCGGGTATGGGCTACTGCGGTGCGAAGGACATTCAGACGCTGCAGAAGGCGCAGTTCATCCGCATCACGGCTTCGGGTATGCACGAGAGCCACCCGCACGACGTGACGATCACGAGCGAGGCCCCGAACTACTCGAGCGAACACTAAATCCGGGACGACCATGAATCCGGAGGTTGCGGCTTGCGGCCTTTTCTGCGGAGGATGCCGCAAGTTCGGTAAGGGAGTTTGTCCGGGATGCCATGCCAATGAGAAGGCAGCGTGGTGTGAGATTCGGTCCTGCTGCCTCGAACACGGATGGCAGAGTTGTGCCGATTGTACGTTGATGCCTTTGGACGAGTGCCGCAAATTCAACGCTTTTATCGGCAAGGTTTTCGGCTTCCTCTTTCGTTCCGACCGTCGCGGCTGCATTGAACGCATTCGAGAAGCGGGCAGTTCGGCATTTGCCGAAGAGATGCGTCTGGCAGGCTCCTTCAATCGTCCGGTAAAAAAATAGAGCATAAACCTACTATCATGCAGGAAAAAATATTGATTCTCGACTTCGGATCGCAGTACACGCAGCTCATTGCGCGGCGTGTGCGCGAGCTGAACGTCTATTGCGAGATTCACCCCTTCAACAAGATTCCGACGCTGGACGAATCGGTGCGGGGTGTGATTCTCTCGGGCAGCCCCTATTCGGTGCGCGATGCCCAGGCCCCGACGCCCGATCTTTCGGCCATCAAGGGGCGTCTGCCGCTGCTGGGCGTCTGCTACGGCGCGCAGTTTCTGGCTCACGCCTTCGGGGGTGAGGTCAAGCCGGCGCCGAGCCGCGAATACGGCCGGGCGATGCTCACGGTGAGTGATCCGGCGGATGCCCTCATGCAGGGTCTTCCCTCGCCGACGCAGGTGTGGATGTCGCACGGCGATACCATCACGCGCGTCCCCGACAACTACAGGATCGTCGCCAGTACGGAGGATGTCCGCGTAGCCGCCTTCCACATCGAGGGCGAGCAGACGTGGGGCATCCAGTTCCACCCGGAGGTTTACCACTCGACCGACGGCACGCACCTCCTGAAGAACTTCGTCGTGGGGATCTGCGGCTGCTCGCAGTCGTGGACCTCGGAGAGTTTCGTCGAGTCGACCGTTCGGGATCTGCGCGAGAAGCTGGGCAACGACAAGGTCGTGCTCGGTCTGTCGGGCGGTGTGGATTCGTCGGTGGCTGCCGTGCTGCTGCACAAGGCCATCGGGAAGAACCTCTACTGCATCTTCGTCGATTCGGGTCTGCTGCGCAAGAACGAGTTCGACGAGGTGCTGGCCTCGTACGAGAACATGGGGCTCAATGTCAAGGGGGTGAAGGCCGGAGCGAAGTTCCTGGGCGATCTGGCCGGCGTCACCGATCCCGAGAAGAAGCGCAAGATCATCGGCCGTGATTTCGTGGAGGTCTTCAACGAGGAGGCCATGCAGATCAAGGATGTCCGCTGGCTGGCTCAGGGGACGATCTATCCCGACGTAATCGAGTCGTGCTCCGTGAACGGGCCTTCGGCCACGATCAAGTCGCACCACAACGTGGGTGGACTGCCCGAGAAGATGAATCTGCGGATTATTGAGCCGCTGCGGCTGCTGTTCAAGGACGAGGTGCGCCGCGTAGGCCGTTCGCTGGGCATCTCCGAGCATCTGATTGGCCGCCATCCCTTCCCGGGACCGGGCCTTGCCATCCGCATTCTGGGTGACATCACCCCCGAGAAGGTCGAGATTCTTCAGAACGTGGACAAAATTTATATCGACGCCCTGCACGCTGCCGGACTTTACGACAAGGTTTGGCAGGCGGGAGCCATCCTGCTTCCAGTGAAGAGCGTTGGCGTGATGGGCGACGAGCGCACCTATGAGAGCTGTGTAGCGCTGCGAGCCGTGACCTCGACCGACGGCATGACGGCCGACTGGGTTCACCTTCCCTACGAATTCCTGGCCGATGTCTCGAACGAGATCATCAACAAGGTCAAGGGGGTCAACCGCGTAGTCTACGACATCTCCTCGAAACCGCCCGCAACGATCGAGTGGGAGTAACCCGGCTAAGAGCCCGACTAAGAGTCGGGTTTTAGGGGCGGCCGGAACTCCCCAGGTTCCCGTTCCGGTTCTGCGCTCCTGACTAAGAGCCCGGCTAAGAGC
>NZ_CALUHA010000041.1:0-19201 GCF_944320325.1 Alistipes megaguti | reverse complement strand
ATTCATAAATCGGCATTCCTTCTGGGCGCACTGGCTCTTGCGGCCTGCAACGAGGAGGTGGACAATGCCTATTCGCGACACAACTTCGTCGTGGAGATCACCTCTTCGGCCCAGACCCTCGTGCTGAACGAGGCGGCGGCCGACGAGACGGCGCTGACCGTCGAGTGGACCCCGGCGGCCGAATACGGTGACGACTACCTCGTGACCTATTATTATCAGATCGAGGTGGACGGCAGCAAGAGCGAGGCCATCACCGAGTATGAGGATACGGGCAACTTCCGGCGGGAGTATACGAACGCCGAGCTGCAGCAGATGCTCGTCGACCACTTCGGCATGCTGACCAGTTCGTACAGCGACATGCGCTTCACCATCACGGTGTCGTTCGACGGCCCGACGCTGATCATCCCCGACGAGGCGACGGTCAACGTGCGGGTGAAGACCTACGGCCCCAAGCAGTTCGAGGCTGACGAACTCTACATGAACGGCTCGGCCTTCGAGTCACCCGTCAAGCTGACGGCCTCGGAGACGAATCCGCGGCTCTACGTCTGGACCGGATCGCTCCGTCAGGGGACGGTCTTCTTCCCGGTGGTCTACGGCGACGAGAACAACGCCATCGTTCCGGCATCGGGCGCCGATACCGAGATCGGCGAGACGCCCATGGAGGCCCGGGTCGTCGATGCTTCGGAGTCGCACGGCGGATGGAAGATCCCCGCAGACGACGAGTACCGCGTCACGGTGAACATGGATGCCGAGACCGTTACGATCATCCCGACGTCGAGCATCGTCGAGATCGACAAGATCTACCTGGCCGGTACGGCCGTTTTGGGCGATGAGGAGGTCGAGGTGGCCCAGATGCTGGAGAACGCTTCGGTCTACGCCTTCCGCGGCGAACTGAAGGCCGGAACGCTCTACCTGCCGCTGCTCTACGACGAGAAGACCGAGATGTCGTTCGTTCCGGCATCGGGCAACGACATCCACGACGGTGAGGCTTCGGCCTACATGCAGGTGACGACCTCGTCGGCCGTGTCGGCCAACCGTTACTGGACGATCCCGGCCGACGGCATCTACCGCATCGTGGTCGACCTGACGGCCAAGACCATCACCTTCCGTTCGGCCGCCACCGATCTGAAGAATACCGTGGTTTCGTTCAACAAGACCTATACCGACGACGGCACCCCCACGGCCAACCCCTATGAGATGGAGGTGACCCAACTGTGGATGTACGGAACGTTCAACAACTACGCGAAGGACACGGACAAGGGCTACTTCACCGGTTTCCAGGAGGCCTATTCGCTCCGGCAGAGCCTGGCCAATCCGAACATCTTCGTCTACAAGGGTGCCGTGCTGCCCCGTCAGACGGCCAAGGACGATGTCGGCGAGTCGCATGCCGGCGGCGTGAACTTCAAGGTCGCACCCTGGCACAACAACGTCTACTGCTACGGCTCGACGGCCGATGCCAAACGTAACGACCATACGGGATACGTGGATGCCGTGCCGGGCAAGACCGAGCAGCTGGTAGGCGGTCAGGGCGACAACCGCTACGCTTACTTCCACATCCCGGAGGGATGCAACTACGTGGAGATCGACATCGAGAAGATGACCGTTGTCTTCGACGTGCGGGAGTAATCCCTCCGCGTGAGGCCGGATTCCGGTCCGGCGCTGATACCGACTTCCGCCGGGGGACTCTTCGGAGCTCCTCGGCGGAGGCGCGGTTTGCGGACGACTTGCCGGAATGGAAAATTTGAAGTAAACTTGTATTGCCGAAAAAACGCATATGAAGAGACTGATCGCACTGCTGCTGATGCTGCCCGGAGTACTCGGGGCGGCAGCCGCTCCGATTCTGGTTGAGGCCGAGAGTTTTGCCGAAAAGGGCGGATGGGTCGTCGACCAGCAGTTCATGGAGCTGATGGGCTCCCCCTACCTGTTGGCACACGGCGCCGGACGGCCCGTGGCTCCGGCCCGGACCGACATCGAGATCCGCGATGCGGGGCTCTACCGCGTGTGGGTGCGCACCTGCAACTGGACCGCGCCGTGGACGTCGAAGCCCGGCCCCGGAAAGTTCCGCGTGCGGATCGGCCGGAGGCTGCTCTCAGCAACGCTCGGTCAGACGGGCTCCGGCTGGGAGTGGCAGTGTGCCGGCGAGGTTGCGCTCCGCGCCGGGCAGACGACCCTGGCGCTGGAGGATCTGACGGGTTTCGACGGTCGTTGTGACGCCGTCTACCTGACGGACCGCCCCGACGACGTGCCGCCGGCCGAAGCCGCTGCGCTTGCGGAGTTCCGCCGGGAGCTCTCCGGGCGGAAGGCTCCCCGCGAGGAGCAGTTCGACTTCGTGGTGGTCGGCGGAGGCATTGCGGGCATGTGCGCCGCGGTGAGTGCCGCCCGCGAAGGGTGCGGACGCGTGGCGCTGGTCAACGACCGCCCCGTGCTGGGGGGCAACAACAGCGCCGAGGTGCGGGTCCATCTGGGCGGTTACGTCGAGCTGGGCCGCTACCCGATGCTGGGGCGCATGATCCGCGAATTCGGCCACACGAAGGCCGGCAACGCCCAGCCCGCCTCGAATTACGAGGACGAGCGCAAGCAGCAGTTCATCGACGGCGAACCGAACGTCACGCTGCTGGCCCCCTACCGGGCCCTCGAGGTGCGGATGGAGGGGTTGAGGATTGCCGCGGTGCTGGTCCGTCACATCGAGACGGGCGAGGAGATCTGGCTCTCGGCGCCGCTGTTTTCGGACTGTACGGGCGACGGCACGATCGGCTATCTGGCCGGGGCCGACTACCGCATGGGCCGCGAAGCCCGTTCGGAGTTCGGCGAGGCGCTGGCCCCCGAGCAGGCCGACAGCATGACCATGGGTGCCTCGGTGCAGTGGTACTCTTCGAAGGTGGACAAACGGCATGCGAAGTTCCCCGAATTCTCCTACGGACTGGAGTTCAACGACGAGAACTGCGAGGCGGTGACCTTCGGCGAGTGGAAGTGGGAGACGGGGCTCAACCGCAACCAGATCACCGAGGCCGAGCGCATCCGCGACTACGGACTGCTGGTGATCTACTCGAACTGGAGCTTCCTGAAGAACCACTCCGCACAGCGGGAGCGCTTTGCCGACCGCAACCTTGATTGGGTGGGCTACATCGCCGGCAAGCGCGAGTCGCGCCGGCTGCTGGGCGACTACATCCTCAAGCAGGACGACATCGACAAGGAGGTCTTCCACGAGGACGGGTCGTTCACGACCTCGTGGGCCATCGACCTGCACTTCCCCGACCGCGAGAATGCGGCCCGATTCCCGGAGGATCCCTTCAAGGCGGCCACCGTCCACAACTGGATCAAACCCTATGCGGTGCCTTATCGCTGCCTCTATTCGCGCAACGTGGAGAACCTCTTCATGGCGGGGCGTGACATCAGCGTGACGCACGTGGCGCTCGGTACGGTGCGCGTCATGCGGACGACGGGCATGATGGGCGAGGTGGTCGGCATGGCCGCCGCGATCTGCCACCGCTACGGCTGTCTGCCCCGCGGCGTCTATCAGGACCATCTGAAGGAGCTGCAGGAGGCCATGTCGCGCGGAGCCTGGCGCCACGATGCCCCGTTGAACAACCAGAATTTCAACCTCCCGAACCGAATCCTCGACCAGCCGGCCGGGATTGCGGGCCACCGATAGTTTGCCCTATGAACCGACAGACGATGATTTTCCGCGCCGCTCTGGCGTCTCTTCTTGTGCTTCTGGCCCCGACGGGGCTGACGGCTCCGGCGGCCCCGTCGGCCCGGGCTGCCCGGCCGGAGACGGGTGTCGACCGTTCGCACCCCTATGCCTTCCTGCAGGGGGATACGGTGCTGGTGCTCGGCAACGCCGCGGTGGAGCGCCGTTTCCGCTGGAACGGCGGCAATCTGATGACCCTTTCGCTCGAGGACCGGACCTCGGGAACGCTGTTCCGCACGGTGCGGCCGCAGCCCGATTTCGTCTTTACGCGCAACGCTTCGGCACCGGGTGCCGGGGGAACGCTGACGGTCGGGACGGTCCCGGCCACGGTCATCGCCCCGGCGTATCTGCGCGCCCGGGTGGAGTATGCGCTCGACGGCGTCGAGATCCGGCGCGAATACCGCATCTACGGGGATGTACCGGCCATCGCCTGCCAGACGTGGCTGCGGCTCACGGATGCCTCCGGGGCCGCTCCGACCGCCGTGCTGGAGGCCTCGGCCGAATCGGCCAATGCCGCCGACCGCAAGAACATCGAGGCGCAGGCCGACATGGCGGTGAAATCCTCCGAGGCGATCCTCGACCGGATGAACCTTCCCGGCGTGCACTGGCATGCGCGGGCCGTGGAGTTCTCCGACGTGACGGACTGGAACGACAACCTGGTCTGGGAGCGTGACGTCATCGCCTACCGCAAGAACAGCTATCGCGGCAACCTGCTCTTCGTCCGCAACGGCGTCGACGGCCGGGGCTTCTTCTTCCTGAAGGAGGCCCCCTGTTCGGCCGTGCAACTGGCCTACGGGCGCGGTGACTTCACGACCGATTTCGGAGCGTTCGCCGTGACGGGCGTCGGCGTGGCGCCGGGGGATCTCTCGCACGAGTGGGTGCGGGCCTACGGCGTGGTGACGGGCGTCTACGGCGAGGGCGAACTGGCGGCCCTGACCGCCCTGCGGCGTTACCAGAAGCAGATCCGTGCCCCGCGCGACGGCCGCGACGAGATGGTGATGATGAACACTTGGGGCGACCGCAGCCAGGATACGAAGGTCAACGAACGCTTCTGCCTGGAGGAGATCGAGCGCGCCGCCCGGCTGGGGATCACCCATTTCCAGATCGACGACGGTTGGCAGCAGGGCAAGAGCCCCAATTCGGCGCTGGCCCGCGGGTCGTTCCGCAACATCTGGCAGGACCCCGACTACTGGAAGCCGGCAGCTGACAAGTACCCGCGGGGGCTCGATCCCGTGGTCAAACGGGCCCGCGAACTGGGTATCGAGGTGGGGCTGTGGTTCAATCCGAGCGTGCAGGACGACTTCGCCGACTGGGAAAAGGATGCCGCGGCGCTGCTCGACCTCTACCGCCGCTACGGCATCCGGGTCTTCAAGATCGACGGCCTGACGATCCCCACCAAACGGGCCGAAACCAATCTGCGGCGCCTCTTCGACCGGGTCGAGGAGGAGTCGGACGGCGAGGTGCTCTTCAACCTTGACGCCACGGCCTCGCGGCGCGGCGGCTACCATCTGTTCAACGAATACGGCAACATCTTCCTCGAAAACCGCTATACCGACTGGGGAAACTACTACCCCTACCGGACGCTGCGCAACCTCTGGCAGTTGAGCCGCTATGTCCCGGCCGAACGCCTGCAGATCGAGTTCCTGAACAAGTGGCGCAATACGGACAAGTACGGCGACGACCCCTTTGCTCCGGCGACCTGCGGCTTCGACTACCTCTTTGCCACGACCATGGCCGGACAGCCGTTGGCCTGGCTGGAGTCGTCGAATCTGCCCGACGAGGCCTTCGGGATTGCACCGCTCGTCGAATCCTACAAGCGGATCGCCCGTTCGTTCCACGAGGGGATCATCCTGCCCGTGGGCGAGGAGCCTTCGGGCCGCTCGTGGACCGGTTTCCAGTCGATCCTCTCGGACCGGGAGGGCTATCTGCTGCTCTACCGCGAAGCCGTGCCGTCGGACGAAGGGGTGGTCGAGACCTTCCTGACCGAGGGACGCAAGATCACCCTGACACGCCTGCTGGGCTACGGCCCGTCGAAGGAGCGGCAGACCGTGGGACGCAAGGGCTCCCTGCGGGTGTCGCTGCCCGCTGAAAATACCTTTGTACTCTACAAATACGCCATCGAATGAATCACCTGAAACTTCATCTTTTGGCTGCGTGTACGCTGCTCGGTGCCGTTGCGGCACCGCGGGTCGAGGCGCGCCCGGCCATGACCAACGCATACGGCCGCCATTGTCAGTCGCTCAACGGCAAATGGGCCGCCATCGTCGACCCCTACGACCAGGGGGTCCCCAAGGAGATCTTCCTCAACCGCAAACCGCAGAACGACACCGAATTTTTCGAATATGCCTTCGAGGGCGGGCTGCGCCTCGAGGTGCCCGGTGACTGGAATTCACAGTCGCCCGAGCTGGACTATTACGAGGGGACGGTGTGGTATGCCCGGCATCTGCTGGTCGGCGATTCGGCGCCGCAGCTCCCCGAAGGAGCCTGTGCCACGCCGGTCGAGGCACTGCGCCAGGGCGAACGGCTCTTCCTCTACTTCGGCGGGGTGAACTACCGCTGCAACGTCTACCTCAACGGCGAGCGGATCTGCAGCCACGAGGGGGGATTCACCCCCTTCGAGGTCGAGATCGGCGACCGCCTGCACGAGGGTGACAACTTCCTGGCCGTCGAGGTCAACAACCGCCGGACGCCGGATGCCATCCCGGCCATGGCCTTCGACTGGTGGAACTACGGCGGCATCACGCGCGACGTGATGCTGGTGCGCACGCCGCAACTCTTCATCCGCGACTACTTCCTGCGGCTCGACGAATCGTCGGACCGGCGGCTGCGCTTCAGCGTCGAACTCTCGGAGCCCGTGGCGGCGGAGGTCACGCTGCAGATCCCCGAACTGGGGGTGGAGCGGCGTCTGACGACCGACGGCGAGGGGCGTGGCGAGACCGCCTTCGACGTGCGCCGTCTCGAGTTGTGGGCCCCCGATGCGCCGCGGCTCTACGACGTGCGGCTGGCGTGCGGTGAGGGGGCTGTCGACGACCGGATCGGATTCCGCCGGATCGCGGTCGACGGCACGAAGATCCTCGTCAACGGCCGGGAGCTCTTCCTGCGCAGCATCTCGTTCCACGAGGAGATCCCGCAGCGGCGCGGACGCGCCTGCAGCCGTGCCGATGCGCGGATGCTTCTGTCCGAGGTGCAGGCCCTGGGCGCCAACATGGTGCGGCTGGCCCACTATCCGCAGAACGAGCATACGGTGCGGCTGGCCGAGGAGCTGGGCATCCTGCTCTGGGAGGAGATCCCCATCTGGCAGGGGATCGACTTTACGGATCCGTCGACCGAGGAGAAGGCCCGCGGCATGCTGCACGAAATGATCGTCCGCGACCGCAACCGCTGTGCCATCGGTTTCTGGGGCATTGCCAACGAAACCCGTCCGTCGCCGGCGCGCGACGCCTTCCTGCGACGGCTGCTCGAGCTGGGGCGGAGTCTCGATGCGAGCCGGCTCTTCGTGGCGGCCTTCGACAACGTCTACTACCGCCGGGAGAGCGACCGCTTCCAGATGCAGGACGATTTCGCCCCGCTGCTGGATGTCGTGGCCGTCAACAAATACATGGGGTGGTATGCCCCGTGGCCGAAGGAGCCCGCCTCGCTCCGCTGGGAGGTGTTCCCCGACAAACCGCTGATCATCTCGGAGTTCGGTGGCGAGGCCCTCTACGGACAGCACGGCGACGCGCGTTGCGCCTCGTCGTGGAGCGAGGAGTATCAGGCCCGGCTCTTTGCCGACAATCTGGCCATGTTTGCCCACATCCCCAATCTGGTCGGCATCTCTCCCTGGATTCTCTTCGATTTCCGTTCGCCCTACCGCTTCCATCCGGTCAACCAGCAGGGCTGGAACCGCAAGGGGCTCCTTTCCGACCGGGGCGAACGCAAGCAGGCCTGGTATCTGATCCGCGATTTTTATCGCGCGAAGCAGATGAACGGAAAACAGGGTTCGGAGGCCGCCGAACCCAACAGGAAATAACCGCTTTGATCGTGTATTGATTTACTGCCATGAAACGAATTTTCAAATGGATAGGTTGTGCGGCCGTAGCGCTGGCCCTTGTGCTGGGCGGAGGCTGCACCGAATCGTCCGACGACGAGCCCCGAACGGAGCAGAACGGCTCCGGACAGACCCCCGGTTCGGACGAGGAGGGGGAGGAGGAGACCCCTGACGAACCCGGGACGCCCGATCCCGAAGAGCCGGCGGACGATCCGCTGGCCGACGGGAAACTCTGCATCCTGGCCATCGGCAACAGCTTCTCGCAGGATGCCGTCGAACAGTATCTCTGGGAGCTGTTCGATGCGGCCGGCATCGAGGCCGTGATCGGAAACATGTACATCGGCGGCTGCCCGCTCGAGAAGCACTGGAGCAATGCCCAAAGCGATGCGGCGGCCTATGCCTACCGCAAGGTGGTCGGCGGCGTGAAGCGCGAGACGAAGAACGTCGCCCTCTCGACGGCACTGGCCGACGAGGCGTGGGACATCGTCACCCTGCAGCAGGCCAGCGGTGACTCGGGCCTCTACGAAACCTACGTTCCCTATCTGTCGAACCTGATCGGCTACCTGCAGGAGCGGGTCGATGCACAGATCTGGTTCCACCAGACGTGGGCCTATGCCCAAAGTTCGAACCACGCCGACTTCCCCTCCTACGGAAACGATCAGATGACGATGTACCGGGCCATCGTGTCGGCCGTTCAGCAGGCCTTTGCCGACAATGCGTCGCTGGCCGGGGTGATCCCCTCGGGTACGGCCATCCAGAATGCCCGCACGTCGTTCCTCGGCGACACGTTCAACCGCGACGGCTACCACCTCGAAACCACCTACGGACGTTATACGGCAGCCTGCACCTGGTTCGAGGCGCTGTCCGGCGAGTCGGCGGTCGGCAACACGTACGCCCCCGCCACGATCGACGCCCAGATGACCGCCATTGCGCAGCACGCCGCCCATGCGGCCGTGGAGCAGCCCTATGAGATCACCACGCTGGTCGATTACGAACATCCTCAGGTCGACGACGGACCCGTCGAGGCGGCGATCTATGTCGATTTCGGCAGCAAGTCCTCCGGTACGCCCTGGAACAACATCACCACCGCGGATGCCGCCGACATCACCCTGAAGGATGCCGAGGATCGTTACACGCAGGCCGTGCTGTCGATTGATCCGGCCTTCAGCACCGTCTATGCCGGGGTGAGCGGCGAACCCGAGTCGGATATCGTCTCGCAGGGCATCACGTGGCCCCGCATGGTCTGGGTCGACGGACTGACGGTGACGGGTACGCCCGGTGAAGGCGACAGCGATCCCGCAACGATCGTCATCTCGGGGCTGCAGCCCACCCAGAAATTCGACGTCACGGTGCTGGCGACGCGTTACAACGGTACGCGGACGGCCCGCACGACCGACTACCAGCTGGTCGGTGCCACGCAGACCGGCGGGCGGATCAGTCAGGGAATCCGCCTCGGCAGCGGCACCGGACTCTACCCCTCGTGGGAGGAAGTCCCCTTCGAAGAGTATGCCCTGACGTTCGCGGAGGTGGCCCCCGCGGCGGACGGCACCCTGCGCCTCACGGTTCGGGGCGTGGATGTCGGCTCCACGGTGGTCGAGGGGCATATCTCGGCGCTCTGTCTGGCTCCGGCCGAATAACGAATGAACAAACTGTTGAAATAAAAACCCTATGAAAAAACACCTCTTCAGCCGGGTGCTTGCGGCGTTCCTGCTCCTTCTGGCGGGAACCGCCGTCGCGGCCCGGACTCCGAACCCCGCGGCGGCTCCGGCCGCACCGATCGTAACCGCCGCTCCGGATGAGGCGCAGAAGACGGCCCGGCCGCTGCGCATCCTGGCCATCGGCAACAGCTTCTCGCAGGATGCCGTCGAACAGTATCTCTGGGAGCTGTTCGACGCGGCCGGCATCGAGGCCGTGATCGGAA
Organism: Alistipes megaguti; assembly: GCF_944320325.1. NCBI lineage: Bacteria > Pseudomonadati > Bacteroidota > Bacteroidia > Bacteroidales > Rikenellaceae > Alistipes > Alistipes megaguti. The sequence continues at coordinate 9,562 of NZ_CALUHA010000041.1, read as the reverse complement.
ACCTGTACATCGGCGGCTGTCCGCTCGAACGCCACTGGAACAATGCCCGCAGTGACGCACCGGCCTATGCCTACCGCAAGGTGGTCGACGGCGTGCGCACCGAGCAGACGAACGTGTCGCTCTCCCGGGCGCTGGCCGACGAGCCGTGGGATATCGTCACCCTGCAGCAGGCCAGCGGCCGGTCGGGTCGCTACGTGACCTACCAGCCCTATCTGCGCGATCTGATCGCCTGTGTCGAGCGGCAGGTCGACAATCCCGCGCTGCAGATCTGGTTCCACCAGACGTGGGCCTATGCCCGCGATTCGAAGCATGGCGAATTCGTGCTCTACGACAGGGATCAGTCGGAGATGTATGCCCGCATTCTGCAGAGCGTGCGCTGTGCGCTGGACGACTCGCCGCAGATCTGCGGCGTGATCCCCTCGGGTACGGCCATCCAGAACGGACGCACCACGCCGCTGGGCGATACGTTCAACCGCGACGGCTATCATCTCGAACTGACCTACGGCCGCTATACGGCGGCCTGCACGTGGTTCGAGACGCTGTCGGGACGGTCGGTCGTGGGGAATCCCTATGCGCCCCGCGGCGTCGATTCGCTGGAGCGGCGCTGGGCGCAGCTGGCGGCCCATTACGCCGTACGGCGCCCCTTTGCCGTGACCTCCTGGGAGGATATGATCGTCGAGGAGCGGGTCGATTCGCTGCTCGGACGGATGACCCTTGAGGAGAAGATCCTCCAGCTCAACCAGTACACGGCCGGACAAAACGACAACGAGAACAACATCGGCGAGACCGTAAGCAAGATTCCCGCCGAGATCGGTTCGCTGATCTATTATGCCGACGACCCCGTGCTGCGCAACGCCATTCAGCGTCATGCCGTCGAGCAGTCGCGGCTGGGCATTCCGGTTCTCTTCGGATTCGACGTCATCCACGGATTCCGGACCATCTGCCCGATTCCGCTGGCGCAGGGAGCGTCGTGGAATCCCGACCTTACGGCCCGGGTGTGTGCCGATGCGGCTCGCGAGGCCAGTCTGGCGGGTATCGACTGGACCTTCTCGCCGATGGTCGACGTGGCGCACGATCCCCGCTGGGGACGGGTGGCCGAAGGCTACGGCGAGGATCCCCTGCTGACCTCCCGCTTCTCGGAGGCGGCCGTAAGGGGCTATCAGGGTGACAATCTGGCGGACGAAGGGTCGATTGCCGCCTGTCTGAAACACTATGTCGGCTACGGGGCTTCGGAGGCCGGACGCGATTACGTGCCGACCGAAATCTCGCGCCAGACCCTCTGGGATACCTATCTGCCGCCGTTCGAGGCCGGCATCCGGGCCGGGGCCGTTACGGTGATGAGCGCCTTCAACCTGCTGAGCGGCATCCCGGCGTCGGCCAACCGCTATACGATGACCGAGGTGCTCAAGCAGCGCTGGCAGCACGACGGCTTTGTCGTCTCGGACTGGGATGCCGTCCGGCAGCTGATCAATCAGGGATATGCCGCCGACGAACGTCAGGCGGGGGAGCGGGCGATCAATGCCGGCCTGGACATGGATATGGTCGACAACATCTACCGCCGTCATCTGGCGGATCTGGTGGCGGCCGGGGAGGTTTCGCAGGAGCGGCTGGACGATGCCGTGCGGCGCGTACTGCGCGTGAAGTTCCGGCTGGGACTCTTCGAAAACCCCTATACGCCGGAGCTGCCCGAGGAGAAGCGCGCGCTGCAGCCCGAAGCACTTGAAAACGCCCTGCAGATGGCCACCGAGTCGATGGTGCTGCTCAAGAACGAAGGGGCGGTGCTGCCACTCACGGAAGCGACGCGCATTGCCCTGCTCGGCCCGCTGGCCGACAACGGCGAGGATTTGCTCGGTTCGTGGAACGGACGCGGACGCAGTGAGGATGTTGTGACCGTGCGGCAGGGGCTCGAGAAGTATTTCGGTGCCGACCGCATCGTCTGCCGGAGCGATTTCGATTTCGAGGCCCGTCCGACGGTCCAGGCGCTGAAGGAGGCCCGTCGGCTGGTGAAGCGTTCGGATGCCGTGGTGCTCTGCCTGGGCGAAAAGCGCCGCTGGAGCGGCGAGAATGCGTCGCGAACCTCCATCTCGCTGCCCGAGGCGCAGGTGGAGCTGTTGAAGGAGGTCTCGGCGGAGGCGCGCCGGGCCGGAAAACCGGTCGTGGTGGTGCTCTTCAACGGCCGGGCGTTGGATCTGACGGCGGTGGAGCCGCTTGCCGATGCGATGCTCGAAGCCTGGCAGCCGGGGGTTACGGGCGGAGAGGCCGTTGCCCGACTGCTCTGCGGCGAGGAGAACCCCTCGGGGCGGCTGACGCTGACCTTCCCGCGCAGCGTGGGGCAGATCCCCATCTACTACAACCATCGCAACAGCGGCCGTCGCGGTACGCAGGGCCTCTACAAGGATCTGCCGAGCACGCCGCTCTACGGGTTCGGATACGGTCTGAGCTATACGACCTTCTCCTATGGTGAACCGACGCTGCGCGCCCTGCTCAAGGACGGAAGCGAGGTCGAAGTGGGTGAGCAGCCGTTGAAGTGTGCCGACGTGGTACGGCTGACGGCCAGCGTCGAGGTGCGCAACGACGGTGAGTGCGACGGCCGAGAGGTGGTGCAGTGGTACGTGACCGATCCCTGGTGCTCGATTGCCCGGCCGGTTCGGGAGTTGAAGCATTTCGAGAAGCGGATGATCGGAGCCGGAGAGACGCAGCGGTTCCTCTTCGAGATCGACCCGTTGACGGATCTCGGATTCGTCGACGGCCGGGGGCACCGGTTCCTCGAACCGGGACTCTTTACGCTGCAGGTCGGCGGCCGCAGCGTGGACTTTACGCTGGAGTAGTCCGCCGCCGGACGGCTCCCGGTGCGGGGCCGAAGCGAGACAACGAAACGATGAAAAACAGATAATTCCATGAAAATGAAAACCAAAGAGATAAGATTCTTAGTGTGGGGCGCTCTGGCGGCCCTGCTTGCCGCCGGCGGCTGTTCGAAGTCGGACGACGGCGGCAACGGCGGCTCCGCAGAGGAGGTCGAGGGGGTTGAGGTAACGGTGACGCCCGACCGCGAGTCGGTGCTGCGCAATCCCTTCTCGGGCTGGGTGCTCTACGCCGGTCTGGGCGACGGCCTGGCCGACGACTATTGGGAGCAGTACGACCATCTGGCCTGTTCGTCCGTCCCCGAGGGGTATGTCAAGGTGTCGGACTACGCCTCGATGCTGCTGATCCGCGTGCGCTGGTCGGATGCCAATCCCGAACGCGGCGTCTACATCTGGGACGAGGGGGTCAATACCAAACAGGCCCAGCGTCTGCGCATGCTGATGGAGGGGGCCAGGGAGCGCGGGCTGAAACTCGTCTTCAACTTTACGGCCGACAGCCGCGACTACCACTACAACATCGTCCCCGAGTATGTCCGCGAGCAGATCGAGGCTGCGGGGCGTGAGGTCTACTGGTCGACGACCGGAACCTCGTCGCGTGTCTGGACGCCCTATCCCGACGATCCGGCCTTCCAGGAGTGCTACGCCGAGTTCATGCGGGCCTTCGCGAAGAAGTTCGACGATCCCGACATCACGGCCTTCATCGGCGGTTTCGGAATCGGCAAGTGGGGCGAATACCATAGCTGCATCTACTCGACGGGCGACGATTCGCCCCGTGAGGCGGTCTTCGACTGGGTGACGGATCTTTGGGCCGAGACCTTCAGGAATGTCCCCATCGCCGTGCAGGTGCACCGCTGGATCGGGTCCACCATTCAGTGGGACGGCAACAACTACGATCCCGATTCGGAGCGGCTGATCCGGAAGGCCGTCGACAAGGGATTCTCGCTGCAGAGCGCCGCCTTCGGCATGCACACCTACTTCTCGGACTGGGAGAAGAGCGTCCTGCAGGAGTTCCGCTACGATCGTCCGGCCGCCTCGGAGGGCGGCTGGGTGCGTGCCTCGCACTCGCTCTCGGCCATCCAGGGCGACGGCTATTCGGACTGGGGCGACGTCCGCCGCGGCGAATACGAGGATGCCATCGGCTCGTGTGTCAATACGATGGATTTCCGCTACAACAGCAACATCACCGAGGGCGAAACCTGGTCGTGGTTCAACGAAGCCTACGAATATGTGCTGAAGTTTATCCGCGAGGGGTGCTACCGCCTCTATCCCGACCGGCTGACGCTGCCCGAGCGGTTGACCTCCGGCGGCCGGGCCTCGATCGCCCATCGCTGGGTGAACCTCGGCTACTCCTACTGTCCGACGAATCTGCCGCAGTATCACGACAAGTACAAGGTGGCTTTCGCCCTGCTTGATCCGCAGACGAACGAGCCCGTGAAGCTCTATTTTGACGAACAGGCCCGCCCCTGCGACTGGCACAAGGGTGCCCCGACGCGCTACACCTTCACGTTCGACGTAGGCACGGTCCCCGCGGGTGACTACCGCTGGGCGGTCGGCATTGTCGACACCTCGAAGGAGAATGCCGTCGGCATCCGGATTGCGGCCAAAAACAATGTGACCCCCGACGGCTGGGTGACGCTCTCCGACGTCCACGTCGAGTAGCGCCGGTCAGATGTCCAACCGATCAAGAACTGATTCGACCATGAAATTCATGAAACGACTTCCGCTGCTTGTGGCGACCCTGCTGGCCGCAGCGACGCTTCAGGCCCGAAATCCGCACCACGAGGAGCTGCTGACCGACTGGCAGTTCCGCCTCGGCCACGATTTCACGCAGCACGACGGCTGGCAGCCGGTGACCGTTCCGCACGACTGGGCCATCTCGGGCCCCTTCTCGCGCGAGAACGATCTGCAGGAGGTGGCCGTCGTGCAGAACGGCGAAAAGCGGGCCTCGCTCAAGACCGGCCGGACGGGCGGCCTGCCCTATGTCGGCAAGGGGTGTTACCGGCGTACGCTACGGATCGATACGCTCGAGAACCGCCGCTACGTGCTGTTGTTCGACGGCGCGATGAGCGAGGCCCGTGTGCTGGTCAACGGGCGTGAGGTCTGTTTCTGGCCCTACGGCTACAGCGCCTTCCGGTGCGAAATCACCGAGGCGCTGCATGTCGGGGAGAATGAACTGGTCGTGACGCTCGAAAACCGCCCGCAGTCTTCGCGCTGGTATCCCGGTGCGGGGCTCTACCGCGAGGTGCGGCTGCTGACCCTTGCGCCGGTCCATGTTCCGGTCTGGGGCGTTCAGGTGCTGACTCCCTACGTCGGGCGGGATTACGCTTCGGTGACCCTCCGTACGCGGCTCGACGGACTGAAGGGCGGCGAGACGGTCGAGGTGGAGACCTCGCTGCGCGACAGGACGGGGCGTGTGGTCGCCTCGAAGTGCGACCGCCGGCAGCTGCTCCATGATGCCCCCTTTGAGCAGCATCTGACGGTCGAGCATCCCGAGTTGTGGTCTCCCGCCACGCCGACGCTCTATACGGCCGAGTCGACGATCCGCATCGACGGCGAGGAGATGGACCGCCATACGACCCGGTTCGGAATCCGCTCGGTTGAGGTACGGGCCGACAAGGGCTTCTTCCTGAACGGCGAGCCGATTCGTTTTCGGGGCGTTTGCCTGCATCACGACCTGGGCCCGCTGGGGGCGGCGGTCAACCGTGCCGCCATCCGCCACCAGCTTACGATGCTGCGCGAGATGGGGTGCAATGCCGTCCGTACGTCGCACAACATGCCGGCCGAGGCGCTCGTGGAGCTCTGCGACGAGATGGGGCTGATGCTGATGATCGAACCCTTCGACGAGTGGGAGGTGGCCAAGTGCCGGAACGGCTATCACCGCTATTTCGCGGAGTGGGCCGAACGCGATCTGGTCAACATGGTGCACCATTTCCGCAACAACCCCTCGGTGGTGATGTGGTCCGTGGGCAACGAGGTGCCCACGCAGTCGACGGCCGAGGGCTACCGGACGGCTTCGTGGCTGCAGTCGATCTGCCACCGCGAGGACCCGACGCGCCCGGTGACCTGTGGCATGGATCAGGTCGACGACGTGCTGTCGAACGGCTTTGCGGCCATTTTCGACATCCCCGGGCTCAACTACCGGGTGCACCGCTACCGCGAGGCCTACGACCGCCTGCCGCAGAACATCCTGCTTGGTTCGGAAACCGCCTCGACGGTCTCGTCGCGCGGCGTCTACCACTTCCCGGTCGAGGCGGGTCCCGACCGCCTGCATGCCGACCATCAGTCGTCGGGGTACGATGTCGAGTATTGCGGATGGTCGAATACGCCCGACGACGACTTTGCCGCCGGGGAGGATCTTCCCTGGCTGATCGGACAGTTCGTCTGGACGGGATTCGACTATCTGGGCGAACCGACCCCCTACCATACAGACGCCTGGCCCAACCACAGTTCGATGTTCGGAATCATCGACCTGGCGTCGCTGCCCAAGGACCGCTACTGGCTCTACCGCAGCGTCTGGAACCGGGAGTCGCCCACGCTGCACCTCCTGCCGCACTGGACCTGGCCGGGACGCGAGGGCGAGGTGACGCCCGTCTATGTCTATACGTCGTATCCCTCGGCAGAGCTGTTCGTCAACGGCGTGAGCCAGGGGGTGCGGACCAAGAACCGCCGCAGCAACCTCGAACGCTACCGTCTGATGTGGAACGACGTACGTTATGAACCGGGCGAGGTGCGTGTCGTGGCCTACGATGCCGAGGGACGGAAGGCGGCTGAACGGGTCGTGCGTACGGCCGGTGAGGCGCGGGCCTTGCAGCTGTCGGTCGACCGGACGACGTTGGCCGCCGACGGTCGGGATCTGGCCTATGTGACGGTCGGAGTGGTGGATCGTGCGGGAAATCCGGTGCCGACGGATCGGCGCGAGGTGCGTGTCGAGGTCTCGGGTGCGGGCCACTTCCGGGCTATTGCCAATGGCGACCCTACGTCACTTGAATCCTTCTATGAGCCCCGCATGCATCTGTTCAGCGGTCAGTTGACGGCGATTGTCGGCAGCGACAACCGTCCGGGAGAGATTCTGGTCCGGGTGACGGCCCGGGGGCTGAAGCCGGCCGAGCTGCGTATCACGGCAGAGTGAGGCGACCTGCGGAGGCCGATGAGGGGCCGGTAAGCGAAAAGAGCAAAGGATTCGTGCAAACGCGGATCCTTTGCTCTTTTTAGGTTATGCGGCAAGCGGGTAGGTTTCCGAACTGCCGGGGCGGACTTCCCGGAGCAAACCTGCCCCCCCCCTCTCTCTCCTCCTGCCAATAGACAACAAAAAGGGCCTCTTTTTTAAGAGACCCTTGCGGGTGGAAGAAGGGGTTCGAACCCTCGGCCTTCGGAACCACAATCCGACGCTCTAACCAACTGAGCTACATCCACCATGTCGATACGTTTCCCGTATCGGTGTGCAAAGGTAATACGTTTTTTTGTTCCCTCCAAAAAAATCGGTCGGAAAATGTACGGGAATTTTCCGTGGGTGACAAAATGGCAGTCCGCCTGCTCGTTTGTCACCCCGAATCTGCCAAAAACCGATTGGCACATCTATTGTTGGAAGAGTGGATGCTTGTTGAAGCGATTATTCGAAAGAAAATTAGATAGTAACAATTAAAAATTAAGTGCTATGAACGTAAAACCCTTATCGGATCGCGTGCTGATTCTCCCGAATCCCGCGGAGGAGAAGACTGCCGGCGGACTGATTATCCCCGACACGGCAAAGGAAAAACCCCTGGCTGGTAAAGTGGTGGCTGTAGGCCCCGGTACCTCGGAGGTGAAGATGGAGGTCAAGGTCGGTGACCAGGTCCTCTACGGCAAGTATGCCGGACAGGAGATCCAGATCGACGGCGAGACCTATCTGATCATGAAGCAGAACGACATTCTGGCAATTATCTAACGTTAAAAACGGAACAACCATGGCAAAGGAAATCAAATATAATGTGGAAGCGCGTGAACTCCTCAAGGAGGGTGTCGATGCGCTGTCGAATGCAGTCAAGGTGACGCTGGGCCCGAAAGGTCGCAACGTCATTATCGATAAGAAGTTCGGTGCACCCCAGGTGACCAAGGACGGAGTCACGGTAGCCAAGGAGGTCGAACTGGAGGATTCGTTCGCCAACATGGGCGCCCAGATGGTCAAGGAGGTCGCCTCGAAGACCAACGACGATGCCGGTGACGGTACGACCACCGCTACGGTGCTCGCCCAGTCGATCATCGGTGTGGGTCTGAAGAACGTCACCGCCGGTGCCAACCCGATGGATCTCAAACGCGGTATCGACAAGGCTGTCGCCAAGGTGGTTGAGTCGCTGCGCGCCCAGAGCCAGGAGGTCGGTTCGGACTTCGCCAAGATCGAGCAGGTAGCCACCATCTCGGCCAACAACGACCACAACATCGGTAAGCTCATTGCCGAGGCAATGGCCAAGGTCAACAAGGAGGGTGTGATCACTGTCGAGGAGGCCAAGGGTACCGAGACTCATGTCGAAGTAGTCGAGGGTATGCAGTTCGACCGCGGTTACATCTCGGCCTACTTCATCACCGATCCCGAGAAGATGGAGGCCCAGCTGGAGAAGCCCTATATCCTGATCACCGACAAGAAGATTTCGACGATGAAGGAGTTGATGGGCGTATTGGAGCCCGTAGCCCAGAGCGGCCGTTCGATGCTGATCATTGCCGAGGATGTCGACGGCGAGGCGCTGTCGGCCCTGGTGGTCAACAAACTGCGCGGTACGTTGAAGATCGCCGCCTGCAAGGCGCCGGGCTTCGGTGACCGCCGCAAGGAGATGCTTGAGGATATCGCCGTACTGACGGGTGCCACCGTGATCTCGGCCGACAAGGGCATGAAGATCGAGGATACGACGCTCGACATGCTGGGTACGGCCGACAAGGTGACGCTGAACAAGGAGAACACGACGATCGTCGACGGTGCCGGCAAGAAGGAGGCCATTGCAGCCCGTGTTGCCCAGATCCGCGCCTCGATCGAGAAGGCTACGTCGGACTACGACAAGGAGAAGCTCCAGGAGCGTCTGGCCAAGCTGGCCGGTGGTGTGGCCGTCCTCTACGTGGGTGCCACGACCGAGGTCGAGATGAAGGAGAAGAAGGACCGCGTCGACGATGCGCTGGCCGCAACGCGTGCCGCCGTCGAAGAGGGTATCGTTCCGGGTGGCGGCGTAGCCTACATCCGCGCTACGGCCTCTCTTGAGGGCATGAAGGGCGACAACGAGGATCAGACGACCGGTATCCAGATCGTAAAGCGTGCCATTGAGGAGCCGCTGCGTCAGATCGTGGCCAATGCCGGTGGCGAAGGCTCGGTAGTTGTCAACAAGGTGCGTGAGGGCCAGGGTGCCTTCGGTTACAACGCCCGCGACGACAAGTACGAGGACATGCTTGCAGCCGGTATCATCGACCCGACGAAGGTATCGCGTGTGGCTCTGGAGAACGCCGCTTCGATTGCCTCGATGTTCCTGACGACGGAGTGCGTGCTGGCCGAGAAGAAGGCCGAGCAGCCTGCACCTGCGATGCCGGCCGGTGGCATGGGCGGCATGATGTAATGATCGGCCGCTGTCAGCCGACAGCATAAACGAAAGCCGGGACACTCAGTGATGCGTGTCCCGGCTTTTTTGTGTCCGTTTGTGCCCGGAGGCGGCATCCGGAGTGCCGGCCGGTTGAGGCGCGGGTTC
>NZ_CALUHA010000040.1:0-20219 GCF_944320325.1 Alistipes megaguti | reverse complement strand
GGCAACGAAGTATGGCTCTACGAAACCCTCGGCGGCAAACACTCGTGGAAAAAGACCGGCGTGGACACCTGCGAGGAGCTTTGGCGCTTTTTCAGCCGCTACGTTCGATAGGTCGCCGGTCCGCCGACCACAAAAAAAGGGTTCCGCCCCGCATGGGGTGGAACCCTTCGTTATTGGCTGCCGCAGCCGCTGCTGCGGTCCGTACGACGATCAGTTCGCAAAGGTCAGACCGTTGGCGTCGGCATCGATCGAAATGGGTTTCGAACGATCGACCTCGCCGGCCAGAATCCGCTTCGACAGATCGTTGACCACGTAACGCTGGATGGTACGCTTGACGGGTCGTGCACCATAGAGCGGATCGTAACCCGCCTTGGCGATCCATTCGCGCGCCTTAGCCGTATACTCGAGCCGGATGTTGTTCTCGGCCAGCAGTTTGCGTACAGAGTTCAACTGCAGATCGACGATACGTTCGATATCTTCGCGCGTCAGCGGTTCGAACATCACAATCTCGTCGATACGATTCAGGAACTCGGGCTTGAGCTGCTGCTTCATCAGGTCGATCACCTCGCGGCGCGTCCGCTCCAGCACCTCGGCCGGAACCTTGTTGCCGTCGAAGTTGGCGAAGTTCTCCTGGATCACCTGCGACCCCATGTTCGAGGTCATGATGATGATCGTGTTGCGGAAGTCCACCGTACGACCCTTGTTGTCGGTCAGACGACCGTCGTCGAGCACCTGCAGCAGGATGTTGAAGACATCCGGGTGTGCCTTCTCGATCTCGTCCAACAGAACCACCGAGTAGGGCTTGCGCCGCACGGCTTCGGTCAACTGGCCGCCCTCGTCGTAACCGACGTATCCGGGAGGCGCTCCGACGAGTCGCGAAACGCTGTGACGCTCCTGGTATTCACTCATATCGATACGCGTCATCATCTGATCGTCGTTGAAGAGGAACTCGGCCAGCGCCTTGGCCAACTCGGTCTTACCGACACCCGTCGTACCGAGGAAGATGAACGATCCGATCGGCTTGCGCGGGTCGTTCAGTCCGGCACGCGACCGGCGAACGGCATCCGAAATGGCGGCAATGGCCTGATCCTGACCCACGACCCGCTTGTGAAGCTCTTCCTCCATGTGGAGCAGCTTCTCGCGCTCCGAGGCCAGCATCCGCGTGACGGGAATGCCCGTCCAGCGCGATACCACCTCGGCGACATCCTGGGCGTCGACCTCCTCCTTGATCATCGAACCGTTGGTCGATGCCAGCTTGAACTCCTCCTGGAAGGCTGCAATCTGCTTCTCGGCCTCCTGGATCTTGCCGTAACGGATCTCGGCCACCTTGCCGTAATCGCCCTGACGCTCGGCCTGCTGGGCCTCGATCTTCAACTGCTCGATCCGGTCCTTGTTGGCCTGGATCTTCTTCAGCAGATCGCGCTGCCCCTGCCATTTGGCCCGCATCTCGGAGTCCTTGGCCTTCAGGTCGTCGATCTCCCTGGTCAGCGACTCGATACGCTCTTCGTCCTTCTCGCGGCGGATCGCCTCGCGTTCGATCTCCAGCTGGCGGATCTTCCGATCGAGGGCATCGATCTCATCCGGTACGGAGTTCATCTCCAGACGCAGCCGCGAGGCGGCCTCATCGATCAGGTCGATGGCCTTGTCGGGCAGGAACCGCGACGTGATGTAACGCGTCGAGAGTTCGACGGCCGCAATGATGGCCTCGTCCTTGATCCGCACCTGGTGATGGTTCTCGTAACGCTCCTTCAGACCACGCAAGATCGAGATGGCATCCTCCTGCGAAGGCTCGTCGACCATCACCTTCTGGAAACGACGCTCGAGAGCCTTGTCCTGTTCGAAGTATTTCTGGTACTCGTCGAGGGTCGTAGCACCGATCGTCCGCAGTTCGCCACGGGCCAGCGCCGGTTTGAGGATGTTGGCCGCATCCATCGCACCCGAGGACTTGCCCGCACCGACCAGCGTGTGGATCTCATCGATGAAGAGCAGGATCTCGCCTTCGCTGGCAACGACCTCCTTGACGACAGCCTTCAGACGCTCCTCGAATTCACCCTGATACTTGGCTCCGGCAATCAGCGCACCCATGTCGAGCGAATAGATCACCTTCGATTTCAGGTTCTCGGGGACATCGCCGTCGATAATCCGTCGGGCAATACCCTCGGCAATGGCAGTCTTGCCCACACCGGGTTCACCGACCAGGATCGGGTTGTTCTTCGTACGCCGCGAAAGGATCTGCAGCACCCGACGGATCTCCTCGTCACGTCCGATCACCGGGTCGAGTTTGCCGTTACGGGCCTGTTCGTTCAGGTTGATGGCATACTTGCCCAGCGCGTCGAACTCCTGCGAAGAGGTCTGCGAATCGACCGTCGCCCCCTTGCGGAAGGTGCGGATCGCCTCGATCAACTCCTTTTCCGAAGCACCGCTGCGCTTCAGCAGATCGGCCGCCTGTCCGCGCTCGGCCACTAGACCCAGCAGCAGATGCTCGACCGAAGCGTACTTGTCGCCGAAATTTTTCGTGAAGTCGACGGCACGCTGGATCATGCGCGACGCATCCTGCGAAAAGTACTGCTCGCCGTTGCCGCCCTCGACGCGGGGCAACTGCCCCACGGCCCGGTCGACCTCACCGCGCAGCCCGCGGACGTTCACGCCGACACGCCCCAGCAGAAAGGTAGCAAGCGAATCATCCTCGCGGATCAACACCGCGAGCACATGGAGCGGTTCGACAGCCTGCTGTCCGCGCTCCCGGGCAAGAGTAAGCGCCGCCTGCAACACCTCTTGCGCCTTGATGGTTAAAGTGTTAATGTTCATATCCGTGTTGTTCTGTTAGTTTTCAAGTTTCGATCGGTAACCGAGCAAAAGACTTGCCACAGTCGGTTTCCGGACATTTCGACATACTTTTCGCAAGAAATGTCATGAATTGTCACCCGCCGACTGACACACTGCGACAATCCGACAGACCGCGGGTTGCCGCCGGGCCGAACACCGCCGGAAAACATCCGGGAGGAGCAGCGCCGACTCCGCAGAAAATCGGTTTCCGGCTCCAAAATAAGAAGAATATTATATATCTTTGCAACACCATGAGTGATTTCATCGTCAGTGCACGCAAATATCGCCCCGCGACCTTCCGTTCGGTCGTCGGGCAAAAGCATATCACCTCCACGCTGCAGAATGCCATCGAGCGCGGACAGCTGGCCCACGCCTACCTCTTCTGCGGACCGCGGGGCGTCGGCAAGACTACCTGCGCACGCATCTTCGCCAAGGCCATCAACTGTCTGAACCCCCACGGCGCCGAGGCCTGCAACGAGTGTGAATCGTGCCGCTCGTTCAACGAGGGGCGCTCGCTCAACATCCATGAGCTGGACGCCGCCTCGAACAATTCGGTCGAGGATATCCGCTCGCTCATCGAGCAGGTGCGCATCATCCCGCAGGTGGGACGCTACTCGGTCTTCATCATCGACGAGGTCCACATGCTCTCGGCCGCGGCCTTCAACGCCTTTCTGAAGACCCTCGAGGAGCCCCCCGCCCACGCCATCTTCATCCTGGCCACCACCGAAAAACACAAGATCCTGCCGACGATCCTCTCGCGCTGCCAGATCTACGACTTCAACCGCATCCGCGTCGAGGATTCGGTCGAATACCTCAAATACATCGCCTCGCAGGAGGGGATCACCGCCGACGAAGAGTCGCTGAACCTCATCTCGCAGAAGGCCGACGGCGGCATGCGCGACGCCCTGTCGATGTTCGACAAGGCGGTCTCGTTCTGCGGCACGACGCTCGACTACCGCCACGTGGCCCAGACGCTCAACGTTCTGGACTACGACACCTATTTCAACGTCACGAAAATGCTCCTCGCGGGCAACTATGTCGAGGCGCTGGTTCAGTTCGACGAGGTGCTCTCGAAGGGCTTCTCGGGCCAGACCTTCATGGCCGGTCTGAACCGCCACATGCGCGACCTGCTGATGGCCAAACGCCCCGAGACGCTGCGGCTGATCGAAATGACCGGAACACTGCTCGAACGATACCGCGCGCAGGCGGAGGCCTGCAGTGTCGAGTTTCTCTTCGGGGCCATTGCCCTGCTGACGGATCTCGACGGGAAGATCCGACAATCGTCGAACCAACGATTGCTCGTGGAGCTGGGCCTGATGAAGATCGCAGGGCTCGGCCAAAAAAAAAATAACGACCTGATATCTCCCGGGGAGTATCCGCTTCCCGAACTGGCACCCCGCCCGGCGACAGGCCCGACGGCAACCCCGCAAGCGGGACCGGCTCCGCAACCCGGCCCGCAAACCGCAGGCAGAGAGGCGGCGATCAACGCAACGGCGCAAGGTTCCGCATCGGCGGCAGGTTCGGCGGCAACCCCGCAAGCGGGACCGGCTCCGCGACCGGCGGCAGCGCAAGCAACAGGGAATTTCCCGGCCTCGACGGTACACCCCCATCGCAAACCGCTGATTTCGGGAACGTCTCTCTCGGAATTGCTCTCCACGGGAGGAGTCTCGCAGAGCGTGGATCCTGAGTCGGAGAAGGCGGCCCGGACCACCGACATCGTGATCGACCCGGCGAGCGAAAGCAAACTGACAAAGGCCCGGGACGAGATTCTGAAGCTTATCCGGGAACGTCGGCCGCGCTTCGTACAGGTCTTCGAGGAGATGCGCTTCCAGGGCAATACGATTGCCGTCAGCGTTCCGACCAGCGAACTGCGCGAGGAGATTCTCCGCTCGAAGACGGCCATGCTGATGCGCATCGCCGAACTGGCCGGAATCAACGGAGCCCTGGAACTCGAGGTAAAGGTCAACGAGGAGATTCGGGCCGCACGCCCGATCAAACTCGAAGACCGGGTCAAATACATGACCGACAAGAACCCGCTGCTCACGGAGTTCCGCAAGGCGCTGGATCTCGAAGTCGAATAACAAAAGCGAGCGGGAATACCGCTCCGGAAAACGAACAAGAAGAGAACAAAAGAATATGGCAACCAAGAACTTTATCGAAGAACTCGAATGGCGCGGCATGATCCACACGATCATGCCCGGAGCCAAGGAACAACTGGAGAAAGAGATGACGACGGCCTACCTGGGCATCGACCCCACAGCCGACTCGCTGCATATCGGCCACCTGGTGGGAGTGATGATCCTCAAACACTTCCAGCTCTGCGGCCACCGTCCGCTGGCCCTCGTGGGCGGTGCCACGGGCATGATCGGCGACCCCTCGGGCAAGTCGCAGGAGCGCAACCTGCTCGACGAGGCAACCCTGCGTCACAACCAGGAGGCCATCAAGGCCCAGCTGTCGAAACTCCTCGACTTCGACTCCGACGCCCCAAATGCCGCCCGCATGGTCAACAACTACGACTGGATGAAGAACTTCACGTTCCTGGACTTCATCCGCGACATCGGCAAGTGTATTACGGTCAACTACATGATGGCCAAGGATTCGGTCAAGAAGCGCTTCAACGGCGAGGGCGACGGCATGTCGTTCACCGAGTTCACCTACCAGCTGGTTCAGGGTTACGACTTCCTGCACCTCTACGAAACGATGAACTGCAAGATCCAGCTCGGCGGCGCCGACCAGTGGGGCAACATCACCACCGGCACCGAACTCATCCGCCGCAAACTGGGCCCCGAAGCCGAAGCCTATGCCATCACCTGCCCGCTGATCACCAAGGCCGACGGCACGAAGTTCGGCAAGACCGAGAGCGGCAACGTCTGGCTGGATCCGCGCTATACGTCGCCCTACAAGTTCTACCAGTTCTGGCTCAACGTCAGCGACGAGGACGCCAAACGCTACATCAAGATCTTCACGCTGCTCGACCGCGAGACGATCGAGTCGCTGATCGCCGAGCACGAGTCCGCCCCGCACCTGCGCGTGCTGCAGAAGCGGCTGGCCGAAGAGGTCACCACGATGATCCACTCGCGCGAGGAGTACGAAAAGGCTGTCGAGGCATCGCAAATCCTCTTCGGCGGCGCCACCTCCGAGGCGCTGCGCCGACTGGACGAAACGACGCTGCTGCAGGTCTTCGAAGGGGTTCCGCAGTTCCGCGTGGCCCGCACCGAACTGGAGGCCGGCCTGCCGTTCGTCGAACTCTGCACCGAGCGTGCGCAGATCTTCCCCTCGAAGGGCGAATGCCGCAAGCTGATTCAGGGCGGCGGCGTCTCGATGAACCGCGAGAAGATCGCCGATGCCATGCGTCAGGTGACGGCCGACGACCTGATCGCCGGCAAGTACCTGCTGGTCCAGCGCGGCAAGAAGAACTACTACCTCGTCATCGCCGAGTAACATGGAGTACCGCATCGTACTGCAACGCATGGAGTTCCGGGCCCTGCACGGGTGCTACGAACTCGAACGCAAGGTTGGCAACCGCTTTACGGTCGACGTGGAGATCACGACCGAACTGGGCGACGTAGCCGCGGAGGACAGCGTTGAAAAGGCCGTGAACTATCTGACGGTCTACGAGATGATCCACCGCCAGATGGCTGTCACACAACGCACCATCGAACGGGTCGCCATGAACATCATCGACGCCCTTCACGCCGAATTTCCGCAGATCCGGCACGTGAAATGCACCGTATCGAAACTGGCGCCCCCGCTGGGCGGCAAACTCGAACGGGTGAGCGTCATACTGGAGAAATAACCCGAGACGCCCTGCGGCGGGAGTGGGTGGACCTCCCACCGCAGGGCATTTTGCAAAAAAGTCCGCTTATGCAACATCATTCACACACCCGCGCCACGCTGGGCGGGAAACTGAGCGCCGTTCTGGTAGCCACGGGCAGCTCCGTGGGGCTGGGTAACATCTGGCGTTTTCCCTACGTTGCCGGAGACAACGGCGGCGGGGCCTTTCTGGTCATCTACATCCTCTGTGTCATTCTGATGGGACTGCCGCTCATGATCGCGGAGTTCTCCGTGGGCCGCGCCTCGCACCTCAATGCCGTAGGAGCCTATCGCGCCCTCGACCGGCGGTGGAGTTTTCTAGGTTACAACGGCGTGCTGGCCGCCTTCCTCATCCTGGGCTTCTACTTCGTGGTCTCGGGCTGGACGGCCGAATACATGGTCCACTCCGTTACGGGCAGTCTGGCGCAATATACGACGGCAGCCGAATATGAATCGGTCTTCACAAACTTCATCAGCAATCCGTGGCGCCCGATCCTCTACACGGTGCTCTTTGCGCTGGCTACCCACTTCGTCATCGCACTGGGGGTTCAGAAGGGCATCGAACGCTCAGCCAAGGTGCTGATGCCGCTGCTCTTCGTGGTGCTGATCACCCTGTCGATCCACTCGCTGCTGATGCCCGGAGGCGGCGAAGGGCTGCGCTTCTTTTTCCAGCCCGACTTCTCGAAGGTCACCCCTTCGACGGTACTTGTAGCCCTGGGGCAGGCCTTCTTCTCGCTCTCGATCGGCATCGGTACGATGGTGACCTACGCCTCCTACTTCAAGCCGGAGACCAACCTGCGCCACACGGCCCTGAACGTCACGATTCTCGACACGCTGGTGGCCGTATTGGCCGGCGTGGTGATCTTCCCGGCGGTCTTCAGTGTCGGCATCGAACCCTCGTCGGGCCCCTCGCTGGTCTTCATCACCCTGCCGAGCATCTTCAACGGCATGCCGCTGAGCATGGTTTGGTCGACGGTCTTCTTCCTGCTGCTCGTCGTAGCGGCCCTCACGTCGACCATCTCGCTGCATGAGGTAATCACAGCCTACCTCCACGAGGAGTGGCACATGAGCCGCCGTGCCGCCGCCTGGACCACCACGGCTGCCACCACCCTGCTGGGAGCCGTCGCCTCCCTGTCGGTCGGTGTCTGGAGCGGTTGGAAACCCTTCGGACTGACACTGTTCGACCTGCTGGACTACGTGACGGCCAACATTCTGCTGCCCGTAGGCGGCCTCTTCACCTGTATCTTCGTCGGATGGAAACTCGACCAGCAGGTACTCAAGGATCAGATTACCAACAACGGGGCGCTGAAGTTCCGCATCTACACGCTCTTCATCGTATTGTTGCGCTACTTCTGTCCGCTGGTCATGCTGATGCTCTTTCTGGACAATCTGGGGGTCTTCTGATCCCGCTGGTGTGTGTGGGGGGGGGTAATCCGGATTCCGACGGATACGGAAGCAACGGCATGTCGCGGGCAGAGGCCTGACCCGGATATGGCAAAAAAAGGGACACTGCATAATGCAATGTCCCTTTTTAATGATTTTCAGGAGAACTTTTCGCCGTTCGCAGTTTCATCTTCACGGCCGTATATCTCAGAACCTTTCGGTTTTTATTCAGCCTGTTCCTTCCGGCTCCTCGACGGTTTCCTGCTCCAAGACGCCTTCGCCTCGCTGCAGCCCCCCCGAGAGAGCCCCCGGGTCAGTTGATGTTGCGGCGATCGGGCTCCTTCTCGGGCGAAGCAGCCTCCATGTCGATCTGCAGCTTGACCATTTGAATGGCCGCCGCAGCCGCCTCATCCCCTTTGTTGCCGAGACGCCCTCCGCAACGGTCCAAAGCCTGCTGCATGTCGTTGACGGTCAGCACTCCGAAGGAGATCGGCATGTTCCACTGGATCTGCAACTGCGTGATACCCTGCGTGACCCCCTGGCAGATAAAGTCGAAGTGGCGCGTATCGCCCTGAATGACGCATCCGAGGGCAATCACCGCATCGACATCCGTATACTCGGCGAAAAACTGCGCCCCGAGCGAGAGTTCAAAGGTCCCGGGGACATATTTCACCTGAATGTTCATGTCCGGGCAGCCCGCAGCCCGCAGCGTGCGCACGGCTCCCTCCAGCAGCGCCTCGGTCACTTCACGGTTCCACTCGGCCACGACAATACCGAATCGCATGTCCGCAGCCGACGGCAGCGGAGCGTCGAATTTCGAAAGATTGTGATTCCGGGTTGCCATGTCGGTCGATTATTTCACGCTGCCCAGCAGTTTCTCTGCCTCACGGGCCTCCATCGAGGCGGGATACGAGGTCAGGATCTGCTCGTAGAAGGCAGCGGCCTTCTCGTTGTTGCCCTGAGCCTGCTCGGCCAGACCGGCCTTGCGCAGATACATCGGTGCGGTCATGTTGTTGTCGGCAGCTTTCACGGCCTTCTCGTAGAACTTCACGGCCTGAGCGTAGTTCTGCTGCTCGACGGCCACGTCCCCCTGCAGACCGTAGTTCTGGGCGTTGATCAGCGCTCCGGGGATTCCCTTCACGGGCGAGAACTTGGCCAGATACCTGGCGGCATTCTCCAGATCACCCGTACGCAGGTAGCAGATGCCGGCGTAGTGCTTGGCCAGGTTGCCCGAGGGGGTCGAACCGTACTTGTCGATCACGTCGAGGAAGCCGGCGCCGTTGGCGTCACCGTGCAGGGCCAGTTCAAAATCGGGAGTCTCGGCATCGAAACGGTTCTGAGCCTCGGCGATCATCTCGGCAGCCTTCTCGGCCCGCGGCAGGACAATCAGCGAGCGATAACCGAAAATCAGGGCCGCGAGAATCAGCAGACCCAGGAAAATGTAGGACATCAAACGACCGTTCTCCTCGAAAAAGAGCTCCGTTTTGTTCATTGCCGTGCCGAGAGTTTCCGGTTCGGCGACGTTCTGTTTTGCCATAGTGCTATTGTTGTTTTTAGTTTATAATCCGTACGATAGTTTGCAAAGATACAAAACTATTCACAATGTGCAATGTCGTGTCCGGAAATTTTGTATTTTTGTCCTATGCATCTGAAGAAAATCGCGCTGCTGAATTTCAAAAACATCCGCCAGGAGGAGCTCCTGCTCTGCCCCGGAATCAATGCGCTGGTGGGCGACAACGGCGCCGGAAAGACCAATGTCATCGATGCGGTCTACTACCTGTCGATGTGCAAGTCGTCGCTGCCGATGACCGACGGCCAAAGCATCCGCCACGGCGCGGATTTCTTCCTCATCGAGGGGACCTACGCGACCGATGCGGGCAAACGCGAGGTGATCGTCTGCTCCTTCTCGCGCAAGGGCGGCAAGGTCCTCAAACGAAACGGAAAGGAGTATGACCGGCTGTCGGACCACGTGGGGCTGATTCCCGTGGTTATCGTCTCGCCGGCCGACAGTGCGCTGATCTCCGAAGCCGCAGACGAACGCCGCCGCTACCTCAACGCCTTCCTTTCGCAGCTGGACCGCCCCTACCTGCAGGCCGTCATGCGTTACAACGCCGTCCTGGCCGAGCGCAACCGTCTGCTCAAGATGCAGCCCGACGAGACGATGCTCGAGATCTACGACCGCCAGCTCTGCGACCACGGCCGCGTGATCCATGCCCGCCGCCGGGAACTGGTCGAGCGGCTGCAGCCCATCGTGGCCCGCTACTACCGGACACTCTCCGAGGACCGCGAGCAGGTCGAACTGCTCTACAAGTCGGAGTTGAACGAGCGGCCTTTCGAGGAGATCCTGCGGGCGGCCCGGCAGAAGGATCTGGTCAACGAATTCACGACGGCCGGCATTCACCGCGACGATCTGGTGCTGAAGATCGGCGGCTATCCGCTGCGCAAATACGGCTCGCAGGGGCAGCAGAAGTCCTTTCTCATCGCCCTGAAGCTGGCCCAGTATGCCATCGTGGCCGAAGAGAAGCACGAGCGCCCGGTCCTGCTGCTGGACGACCTCTTCGACAAGCTCGATGCCGGGCGGGTCGAACAGCTGATCCGGCTGGTTTCGTCGGAGACCTTCGGGCAGATTCTCATTTCGGACTGCAACCCCACGCGGCTGAAGGCGATCCTCGACCGTTCGGGAGGCGATTACGCACTCTTCTCTGTAGCCGACGGTGCCATCACGCAGGAGCGGAAGACGGCCCGCCAACTCGAAGAGGAGGCCCAAACGGGAGAAACCGAAACAGCCAAAGAGACCGCCGGGGCTGCAAATGAAAAGCCCCAAGCCGCGGAGAAAGAGAGCAAGACCACGGACATGAAGACCGGAGCAGCAGACAAAACGACCGGAACCGCAACCGCCGGAATCGCAAACGAGAGCGGTAATCAGCCGGCACGGGAAGAGACCGCAGCCGGAATGCAGTCAACCGAAACAGACGAACCATGAGACGCACGAAAACCATGCTGATGGGCGAATTGCTGGACGAGTTCTTCAAGCGCCCGTACGTGGTCGCCAAGGTGGCCGAAGGGAAACTGCCCGATACGTGGCGGGAGATTGTCGGGGACCGCGTTGCCGACCAGACGACCGAGTTGCGTCTCGAAAAGCACATTCTCTACGCCCGAATCCGGTCGAGTGTCGTCCGTTCCGAACTCTTCTACCAGCGCGAGGCCCTCAAGGAGGAGATCAACCGTCGTTCGGGCGTGCGGCTGGTCAACACCGTCATCATCCGCTAACGCCCCCGAACGTACCGGGCGGCACCCCGGACAGAGGCGGCAGACACTTCGCTCGAGGCGGCGGGCGCTTCTCCGGAAGAGATCGGTCCGGACATTCAGCAGCCCCATCCGAACCGCCGCTAAAAGGCTCACAACAGAGCTTCCCCAACCGGTCTGCACCAGCCACAATCCCATCCAACGTGCAACAGAGAGGCCCCACACGACGGAACGGCATCTCCCGATTGGTCCACACCGGTTCCCCTGCAATCCAATCCCATACCCCGCGGACCGATCCCGGCCACTCCCGGACAGTTCCGGCCCTGTCACACACAATGCCAAAGAGCACCGGGGGGGGGTAAAAGAAAGAGTACCCCACCCAAAGGCGGGGTACTCTTTCTTTTGATGGATCGAACCAGCCGATCCGGCGTCGTTACTTGATGATCACCGAACGGTTGGCCTTCTGGATGTTCTTGTAGACGTCGGGTTCGTTGCCCAGCCCCTCGTAGGTCAGCTGCTTGGGGTTCACGCCACACTTGATCAGGTAGTTGTAGACGTTCTTGGCCCGGTTCTCAGCCACCCGCTTGTTGCCGGCAGGCGTACCCGTCTGCTGGTCGGCGTGTCCCTGGATGGTGTAGACCCGATCCTTCGGACCGTTCTTGATCAGATCGGCCGTCAGCTCCAGACGCGTCTTGTCCTTGGCCGTGAGTTTCGACATGCTGTAGTCGTAGAAGATGATCGACGTCGGGCACGACGACGTATTCACCTTCTTGGCCTCGGCAGCAGCCTTGGCCTCAGCCTCGGCGGCAGCCGTCTCGGCCTCCTTCGCGGCGGCCTGTGCTGCAGCGAGCTCCTCGTTCAGACGGGCATTCTCAGCCTTCGAGGCCTCCAGCGCCGCATTGCCGGCCGCTACGGCATCCTGGAAGGCGCGGATATCCTCGGCCGTATATCCCGGCACGCCACGCTGCCAGTTGCGCTGGTTGAAACGATAGGTGATACCGGCCGTAGCCGTGAAGCCAAACAGGTAAGCCCCGCTCACCGATGCCGGACAAATCTCCGATTTGGCCATCAACCCCTTGAGTTCGATGTTGAAATCGAAAGCCGGCGAAAGACGGAACTTGTTGAGCAGACCGGCCGTGAAGGCAAACTCCTGATCGGTGCCCGAGAGACTCTTCTGCTGGCTCTTGTCCGTAAAGTTCGAAGCCAGGTAACCGAAACCGGCAAACGGTACGGCGTACCACGCACGATCCTCACGATAGCCGCCGATCCAGTTCGAGGCGTTCACCATCACATCCGTATGCACGAAGAGGTAGGGCCACTTCAACTTGCCCAGATCGGCATCGAAGTTATTGAACCAGCCGCCCTGCAACTGTCCGCGCACACCCACAACCGGGTGCAGCCACTTGGTCAGCGACAGATTGCCCTCGAATCCGAAGCGGTCGCCCCACGAACCGAGGTTGCCGCTGTTCGAGAAGGCCGTACCGCCGCCCAGTCCGGCCGATATTTCCCAATTATCCCAAAATCCGTTGGAGACAAATCCCGCAAAACTCGGCTTCTTGGGCGTATCTTCGGCCCAGGCCGAAGCCGCGAATGCCGCAATCATGAATGTCAGGAAAATTTTTTTCATATCCATACAAATTTGATTTGCAATCTTCGGTGTAAAAGTACACATTTTTTTTGCATTTCAGATGATCTTCTCTGCAAAAAAAAGCACAAAAACGGGCTGCTATCCACGCAAAACGGTCCGAAGCTGCCGCTTCAGACCGTTTTTGCATCAAAAAGTGCCCTTTCAGGCGATCAACCGCACTTCGAATAGCCGCACGACATGCAGGTCAGACAGCCGTTCTGATAGGCCATGTTCTCCTGACCGCAGCTCGGGCATTTGCCCTTGGACTTCGTGCCGTCGACGATATACTGCTTCAGGGCGCGGCAGACACCCGTCTTCCACGTATTGATCGAGACGCTGTCCAAATGCAGCGATTCGATGAGCGAGACCGTCTTTTCGATCGGCATGCCATGGCGCAGCACGCCCGAGATCAGCTTGGCGTAATTCCAGAACTCCTCGTTGAACAGACGCGAGATGCCGCCGATCGTGTTCGTATATCCGTAACGGTCCGTATACTGGAAGTCGTAGCGTTTCGTGCCGTCCTCCTCGCGCACCTTAATGATATAGCCCTTCTTGATCTTGGGCGGGATGTACATGGCGTCCTCCTCGATCTTACCGGTAAAGATCTCGTACGGACGGCCGTTCTGCAGTCCGACGAAGGCAATCCAGTCCTCCGTACCGTTCTTGAAACGGACGATGTCCGCGGGAATCGACTTCGGTCGCTTCGGAGCCACGCCCGGATGCTCCTCGCAGGTCTGCTTCTTATTCTTCGAGTTCTTGTCGAGCAGCACGCCCGAGCGGCAGCCGTCGCGGTAGACCGTGACGCCCTTGCAGCCGCACTCCCAAGCCGTGCGGTAGACGTCGGCCACCAGCGCCTCCGAGACGTTGTTCGGGAGGTTGACCGTCACCGAGATCGAGTGGTCGACCCACTTCTGGATGGCCCCCTGCATCTTGACCTTGGCCACCCAGTCGATGTCGTTGGCCGTAGCGCCGTGATAGGGCGAAGCCTTCACCCACTCGTCAAGCTCCTCGTCGGAGATCGTGGCCAGTTTCTTCGTATCGTATCCGTTCGCCTCGAGCCACTTGACAAAGTTGTGGTGGTAGACATTGTACTCCTGGAACTTTTCGCCCGTTTCGTCCTCGTAGTCGACGTGCGTGTCGTGGTCCGAGGGGTTGATCTTGCGGCGGCGCTTGTAGACCGTCCGGAAGACCGGCTCGATGCCCGACGTAGTCTGCGACATGAGCGACGTGGTGCCCGTCGGGGCGATGGTCAGCATGGCGATGTTGCGGCGGCCGTGCTTGATCATCTCCTCGTAGAGTTCGGGATCGGCCTCGCGGATGCGGGCGATCATCGGGTTGTTGACCTCCTTGGCGGCGTCGTAGATCGGGAACGGGCCGCGTTCGGCGGCCATCTGCACCGAGGCCCGATAAGCGGCCAGCGCCAGGGTCTTCTGCACCTCGACGGCAAAGTCGATCGCCTCCTGTGAACCGTAACGCAGACCCAGGGCGGCCAGCATGTCGCCCTCGGCCGTGATGCCGAGGCCCGTGCGGCGGCCCTTCTGAGCCATCGTGCGGATCTTCTTCCAGAGCTCCAGCTCCACGCGGCGCACATCCATATCCTCGGGATCATGCTCGATCTTGTCGATGATCAGCTCGACCTTCTCCAGCTCCAGATCGATGATGTCGTCCATCATGTGCATGGCCTTGCCCACATGGTCGCGGAACTTCTCGAAATTGAACTTCGCATCGGGCTTGAACGGATTGTCCACGTAGCTGAAGAGGTTCATCGCCAACAGACGGCACGAGTCGTAGGGGCAGAGCGGAATCTCGCCGCAGGGGTTGGTCGAGACCGTCACGAAGCCCTCGTCGGCATAGCAGTCCGGGATGCTTTCGCGCAGAACCGTATCCCAGAACAGCACGCCCGGTTCGGCCGACTTCCACGCATTGTGGATAATCTTGTCCCAGAGCTTTTTGGCGTCGATATCCTGCTCGTATTTCGGATGATCCGAGTCGATCGGGAACTGCTGGTGATACTTCTTGCCGGCCAGCGCCGCCCGCATGAACTCGTCGTCGATCTTGATCGAGACGTTGGCACCCGTGACCTTGCCCGTATCGACCTTGGCGTCGATGAAGCGCTCGGCATCGGGGTGCTTGATCGAGAGGGTCAGCATCAGGGCGCCGCGACGGCCGTCCTGGGCCACCTCGCGCGTCGAGTTCGAGTAGCGCTCCATGAAGGGGACGATGCCCGTCGACGTCAGGGCCGAATTGAGCACCGGGCTGCCCGTCGGGCGGATGTGCGAGAGGTCATGCCCCACGCCGCCGCGGCGTTTCATCAGCTGCACCTGCTCCTCGTCCATGCGGAAGATGCCGCCGTAGGAGTCGGCCGGATGCTTGTGACCGATGACGAAGCAGTTCGACAGCGAAGCGACCTGGAAATTGTTGCCGATGCCGGTCATCGGGCCGCCCTGCGGGATGACGTAGCGGAAGTGGTCGAGCAGCTCGAAGACCTCCTCCCGGGAGAGGGGATTCGGATATTTGCGCTCGATGCGCTCGATCTCGGCGGCGATGCGCTGGTGCATCTCCCGCGGCGAGCGCTCATAGATGTTTCCAAAGGAGTCCTTCAGAGCGTACTTGCTCACCCAAACCGTGGCGGCAAGATCGTCCCCCTCGAAGTACTTCTTCGACTCGGCAACCGCATCGTTGTAATCGACCTTCTGCGGAGCTTCGGTATTGGTTGTTTTTGACATAATGACTTGATTCTTATCTATATTTGTGTTTTTCGAATTCTTGTCTCTTCGGTCGGCGCCTTCCGGGTCTCCTCGCTTCCGGGCGGTCGGCGCAAAGCCGCGGTTCTACAAATTTCAGACTTTTCCCCCTAAAAAGCCAAATTCGAGGACCAAACTTATCGACAATTTATCTACAATAGGCGAAAAGGCGCGCCCCAGACTCCCGGGGCGCGCATTCGTTCGGATTCGGGAGGATCACTTCACGGCCACGGCATCGATCTCGACCAGCGCGCCCATCGGAAGAGCGGCCACCTGGTAGCAGACCCGTGCCGGCATGTCACCCGTGAAGAACTCCGCATAGACGGCATTCATCGCCGCGAAGTCTTCCATCGACTGCAGCAGGACGGTTGTTTTCACCACGTCGCGGAAGTCGTAACCGGCTTCACGGAGGATATGGCCGATGTTGGTCAGCGACTGGCGCGTCTGGGCTTCGACACCCTGAGCCATCTGGCCCGTGGCGCCGTCGATGGGCAACTGACCCGAAACATAAAGCGTCCCACCCGTCTCAACGGCCTGGGAATAAGGCCCCACGGCTTTGGGGGCCTGCGGTGAAGCGATGATCTTTTTCATACGTATTGGATCGTTGGGACACCAAAGGTACGATTTATTTCCGATATTTGCAGGATATCGGGGCTGCTTCGGCAAAAAATTTCCCGAACGGCATCGGCTTCCGCTATCCTTGACTTCGTCTTGGGCAGGAGGCGCCTCGGCATAGCCAAATCCCGAAAATTCCATTTTCGATTTGTCTCTGCCCCCGGCTTTCGCTATCTTTGCGGCAAAACTCAAATCGGAAAATGATGAAAAATCTGTTACGCATGACGGTAGCCGCCGCTCTGGTGCTTCTGATGGCCGGTTGCTGTCACTGCCGCTCCTATCAGCGGAAAACCCGCCGTCCGCTGGTCGGCACCGAATGGCAGCTGATCCAGCTCGGCGGCGAAACGATCCGCCCCGTCGAGGGACGCTTCACCATCACCCTCACGGAGCAGGGCGAACTCTCGGGCGCCGGAGACTGCAACCGCATCTTCGGTCCCTACCAGAGTGACAAGGACCGTTCGCTGAAGATCGGGCCCCTGGCCTCGACCCGCATGGCATGCCCCGACATGAAACACGAGCGGGCCTTTATCGAAGCCCTCGAATCGGCCACCCACTACGACATGGACGGTCCGATGCTGCTGATCCTCTCGAACGGCGAACTGCGGGCCGTCTTCCAGGCCGTCCCGGCACCGACCGTCCCGAAGGCCAAACCGGCCAACTAGGCAGCTTTCCACGACGCGAAACGGCGAAACCGATCCTCCTCGGTTCCGCCGTTTTCTTTTGCGGCCGCCATATCCGTCCGATCCGTGCGATGCCCCGCTCACAGGAACGGCTTGTTCGACAGTCACTCTTCCTGCGGCCCGGCCGAAGCGGCCGTGTCGGCCACGCAACCGGGATTGAACTGCTCACGCAGAAGCCGTTCGTTGAGTTCGCGCCGAAGCCTGCGCAGCTGCGAGAGTTCGTCCTGCAGGAGACCGATCTCCGGGCAACGCCCCTCCAGCTCCTTCCACGCCGACGTAAAACGGGACAACAGCGGATCAGTCGACAGAATCCACCCCTTCGTCCCGTAATAATCGACCATATAGCGCAGAATAGCCATGTTGCGCTGCCGCTCGGCCTCACGCTTGCGTTCCAGAGCCGGTTCATAGTCGGGATTCCCGGCCCGCAGACGCGCATACATCTGGTTATAGTGCATCTTGTTGGCCGACTCGCGCTCGGGATCCTTCACCCCGCGGAGCGCCACATACTCCTGATGGATGGTATCGTACTGCGGATCGGTGCGCAGAATGGCCGTGTAGGCCTCCGAGGCGGCGCGCAACCGCTCGCCAAGCTGATCGATGGCCGGCACCGTATCACGCAGCCGCGCATAGTTCAGCCCGGGCAGGGAGAAGACCTTGGGGGTGATCCGCGCCTGTTCGGCATAGTCGAGGTAGACCTTCCAGGTCAGTCGGTTGAGTTGCAGATCGAGGCGGCGGATCACCTCATCGAGTTTGACGATCCGGGACCTCAAGCCGTCCCCCGTCAGGGCCCCGGTTTTGGATCGGGATTCGGTTGGTTGTGCCGGTTGTGCCGGTTGAGCCACGGCACCGGCGGCCGTCATCAGCAGCAGGGCCAACAGAACCTGCTTCGAAAAAAGAGTCATTGCTTTCATTTTCATCGTTCCAATTTATGCATTTTGTGCAACGGTTGCATCTATTGGATGCGGAAACCCTTAAAAATACATAAATCCGCACGAAAAACAAGTAACTTTACCCGTCAGAACCCGCCAACCATGCAACTCCCCGAGAAAAATCCGCTCCGTCCGGACGATGACGAACTGCTGGCCCGCTACCGGGCCGACGGCCGCACGGAGCATCTGGCCCAACTCTACCTCCGCCATACGGAGCTGGTCTACGGCGTGGCACTGCACCTGCTGCGCAACCGGGCCGATGCCGAGGATGTGGTGATGCAGCTCTTCGAGGAGCTGATCGTCAAGGCCCGCCGCCACGAGATCCGCAACTTCCGCAGCTGGCTCCACACGGTCTGCCGCAACCTCTGCCTCATGCGGCTGCCCGAGCCCCAACGGCACTCGAGACACGGCGTCGACACCGGCGTCTCATACGTCGCGTCGCGGCAGCGGCCGTTCTGCTGATTGCCGCGCTGACAACCGGGCTGATAGCCCTGCACCGGGCGGAGCGGTTCGAGGCCCCGACCCTTGCGGAACAGACCCCACGGCCGGAAGAGAAGGTGGAGGAGGATCTCCCGTTCGTCAGTGCAGAGACGCTGCCCCGCTTCCAGGGGCAAGACCTCAACGGCTTCCGGAAGTGGGTGCAGGAGCGGATTGCTCCGTCGAAGATCGTCCTGGGGAGCGGAATTCCGGGGCGCGTGGTCGTCTCGTTCGTGATCGACACGACCGGAAGGCTCACGCAGATCCGGATTCTTCAGAGCCCCGACCGCTCGCTCTCCGACGAGGTCGTCCGCGTGCTGAAGCAGTCGCCCCGCTGGGAGCCGGGACGACAGTTCGACCGGAAGGTGCCGGTCAAATTTTGCATTCCGGTCGATTTTCGCCAGCGGCAGCAACCGACAAAGCAAGATCGCAATCGGGACTGACAACAAACCGGCCAATGCGACCTTCGGAGCGATCAGTCCCCCGAAATCCCTTCTCCGCTCGAAGCTGTTCTTGTCTTGTTTGAAGCGTCCCGGTTCGAGGCCGCCCCTGTTCCTTGCCGACCGTTCCTTGCCGACCGTTCACGAAAAAGCCCTCTTCCCGTGCACGGGAAGAGGGCTCGTTCGTTGTCGGACGCGCGTCCCGATTACTTGAGATTCGGGTTCAGCTCGCCCCACTTGTCGATGGCGGGCAGCACACCCATCTCGATCACCTCGTCGCGCAGCTTGACAAGGTGCTCGTAGCTCTCGCGGAGCTTCTTGTGCTCCTCGGGCGTACCCTTCACATCCTTGTAGTGAACACCCTCCTTCGTGATCTCGGTCTCCATGGCCATCATGATGTGGTTGAACTCGCCGTTGTGCACGTAGGTTCCGGCCGGGTACTCGAAGGATTTGCCACCCATGGCGGCGGCGATCATGCAGATCGAAACATAGGCCGGGCTCTGGAACGACGAACGTCCGCGCAGGTCGATGATGTGCTTTCCACCCTGGATCACACGCTGCTGCAGGGCCTCCCAGTCAGCCTCGGGCATCTCCTTGCCGATGAGCTCCGACAGGGGCTTGCCGGCCACCATCGTCGTCGAAGCGAAGACGGCCATCTGCTCGCCGTGACCACCGTACGTACGGCAGTTGCGCACTTCGTCGGGCGAAATCTTGAAGTACTTGGCCAGCTCCGAACGCAGACGCGTCGAATCCAGCGCTGCCAGCGTCGTCAGCTGCGAAGGCTTCAGACCGCTGTAGATCAGCGTAATCAGACCCGTAATGTCGGCCGGGTTGAAGATCACGACCACGTGCTTTACATCGGGGCAGTAGGCCTTGAGGTTCTTGCCGAAGTCCTCGGCGATCTGGGCGTTGCCCTTAAGCAGGTCCTCACGCGTCATGCCGGCCTTGCGGGCGGCACCTCCCGACGATACCACATAGGCGGCACCCGTCAGGGCCTCCTTCACGTCGGTCGTCCAGGTGATGTTCACCCCCTCGAAAGCGCAGTGATAAAGCTCCTCGGCAACACCCTCCAGCGCCGGGCCAAAAGGATCATAGAGGCAAATGTTCGGCGTAAGATGCATCATCAATGCCGTCTGCGCCATGTTCGAGCCGATCATGCCGGCTGCACCCACGATGGTGAGTTTCTCGTTTGTCAGAAATTCCATAATTCGTTTGTTTATAAACGTTTATTAGAAAAATAGTTCTTAATATCTCTTAACTTCAGTCTCCAGTCTCTTTCTTCCTTCTTTTATCCTCGCCCGGCTCTGCCCGGTTCCGCTTCCAGACTCACTCGGCCCTCTCCCAGACTCACTCGGCCCCGCTCGGTTCCGCTTCCAGACTCACTCGGCCCTCTCCCAGACTCACTCGGCCCCGCTCGGTTCCGCTTCCAGACTCACTCG
>NZ_CALUHA010000039.1:0-23861 GCF_944320325.1 Alistipes megaguti | reverse complement strand
AAATAACGTATTTTTGTCCGGTTTAAATCCTAAAAACGGGTTAGTTATGATCAATATCGTCTTATTCGGTGCACCGGGTTGCGGCAAGGGAACCCAGGCGCAGCGTCTGAAAGAACACTACGGAATCGACCATGTTTCGACCGGCGAGGTGATCCGCGACGAGATCCGCCGCGGTACGGAACTCGGCCGCAGCATGGAGTCTTACATCAAGGAGGGCAAACTGGCTCCCGATTCGATCGTCATCGGCATGATCGCCAACTACGTGGCCGATCACCTCGATGCCAAAGGCTGCATCTTCGACGGTTTCCCCCGTACGACGGTTCAGGCCGAGGAGTTTGACAAGATTCTTGCCAAGCACGGTCTGAAGGTTGACATCATGGTCGACATCCACGTTCCGGAGGAGGAGCTGGTACACCGCCTGCTGCTGCGCGGCAAGGATTCGGAACGTGCCGACGATGCCTCGGAGGAGGTGATCCGCGAGCGTCTGGCCGTTTACCACAAGCAGACGGCCGTCGTGGCCGACTACTATGCCGCTCAGGGCAAGTATGCTTCGGTCAACGGCGTCGGAACGATGGAGGAGGTCTTCGACCGGATTGCCACCGTGATTGACGGTCTCGAGAAATAGGGCTCCGCAATTCGGAGTCTGCCGCTGCCGGTTCGCCCGTTCGGGCGGACCGGTTTTTTGTGGGTGCTGCAAAATCGAATTGCCCCATCCTTTCGCTCGATATTCCGGCGGGTGTAAGGTTGCCCCGGGCATTCCCTTCCGGTTGGAAGGGGGGGGCGGCCGGAAATGACAAGGCCCGGACTTTGAGGTCCGGGCCTTGCAGATGGTTGCTCAAGAATTAGAGGGCGTTCACGTGGAGCTGAATGGCGCTCTTGAGGTTTGCAGCCTTGTTCTTGTGCATGATGTTGTGCTTGGCCAGCTTGTCGAGCATTGCCGTTACCTTGGGCAGCAGAGCCTCGGCAGCGCTCTTCTCGGTCGTGGCGCGCAAGGCCTTCACGGCGTTACGCGTCGTCTTGTGATAGAGCCGGTTATGAGCACGCTTCGTCAGCGTCTGACGAATGCGTTTTTTCGATGACTTATGGTTTGCCATAATCCGTTGTTTTTATTTTTTTACTTTTTCAGTTTCTGCACTCGAACGGCCGTGGCCGCTTTCGGATAGACCCCGAAGGTCCGCTCCTTGTTGGATTGTCACCCGTCAAGGCTGTCGGAAAGTTGCGAAATTGCGGGGTGTGCCTTTTTTTTTTTCCCCCCCCCTCTCGGATCTCGCGGCCTCTCTTTCGGCCCCTTGGTAGCCCATAGCAGAATCGAACTGCTCTTTCAAGAATGAAAATCTTGCGTCCTAACCGATAGACGAATGGGCCTCTACCACTATCGCGCTGCCCGTAATGGGGCGCTTTAGCGGTGCAAAGGTAAACAAAAAAGTTTCTTGTACAAAAAAAGTGGTGAAAAAATTGAATTTTTATTGAGAATGCCTTGGTGAGAGATACGGCAACGACCCCTCGCGTCCCTTTGTCCGGGGCCATCGGGCGGCCGTTCAGGCGTTTTTCGTTTCCCGGGATTTGCCGCTCAACGCAGCCGGACGCTGCGCGTTGCGGGGTCGAATTGCGCGCTGCGCCCCGAGAAGAGCCGTTCGAGGTAGCCGCTCGAGACCATCTCGTCGGCCGGCAGCAGGTGCAGCTGCGGCGTGTCGATCAGCGCCACGGCGTCGCACAGCGAGAGGGCGATGTCCAGATCGTGCGTCGAGAAGAGAACGCATTTGCGCTCGTCGCGGGACAGACGCCGCAGCAGCGTGGCCAGTTCGTAGCGGTTCGGCAGGTCGAGGAAGGCCGTCGGTTCGTCGAGCAGGATGATCGGCGTATCCTGGGCCAGCGCCCGGGCAATCATCACCCGCTGGCACTCGCCGTCCGACATGCGGTCCATTGTCTTGCGGGCGAATGCCGACATGCCGACCAGTTGGAGCGAACGTTCGACCACGGCGCGGTCCTCTTCCTGCATGCGTCCGATCCAGTTGGTGTAGGGGGCGCGGCCCAGCGCGACGACATCCTCACACGCAAGGTTGGCAATGCGCACCTTGTCCGTGGTGACGAACGAGACGGTCTCGGCCCGCTGGCGGGGCGTCATCCCGGCGAGCGTATGCCCGCAGAGTTCGATCCGTCCCGCCGTGACGGGGCCCAGTCCGGCGACGGCCCGCAGCAGGGTGCTCTTGCCCGTTCCGTTGCGGCCGATGAGGGCCGTCAGCGATCCCGGAGCGATCTCGGCGCAGGTGTCGGCGAGCAGCGTGCGGCTGCCGTAGGCGAGGGTGATATGGTCGAGTCGGATGCTCATGGCGTCAGAAGAGGTTGCGGTTTCGGATGACGACGAAGATGACGACCGGAATGCCCATCAGGGCCGTGATGGTGTTGATGGGCAGGGTCAGCGTCTTGGCCAGCAGGTCGCAGATCAGCAGCAGGGCGGCCCCCGAGAGCATCGAGGCGGGCATCAGCACGCGGTGGTCGGCCGACGAGAAGATCATGCGGGCCAGGTGCGGCACGGCCAGTCCGATGAAGCCCACCGGGCCGCAGAAGGCGGTGACCGTGCCGGCCAGCAGCACCGTCGAGAGGAAGATCAGCGAGCGGGTGCGCTGGATGTTGAGCCCCATCGTGCGGGCGTAGTTCTCGCCCAGCAGGAGCAGGTTCAGCGGCTTGATGACGGCCACGGCCAGCAGGAGCCCCGCCGCGACGGCCGGAAGCATCAGCGCCAGACGGCTGCCCGTCACGTCGCCCAGCGATCCCATGGTCCAGATGACGAACGATTTGAGGGCCGATTCGTTCGAGAGGTATTGCAGGATCTCGACCACGGAGCTCACGCCCGAACTGAACATCATGCCGAGGATGAGGATGACCATGATGTCCTTGATGCGGCGGCTGACGGCCATGACGATGGCCAGCACGAGGGCCGAACCGATCCAGGCGGCCCCGGCGATGCCGAGCGACTGGACGAACGAGTGGCCGGCGACGCCCAGCAGCGGGGCTCCGAGCAGGAACATGGCCACGCCGAGCGAGGCTCCCGAACTGATGCCCAGGACGTAGGGGCCGGCCAGGGGGTTGCGGAACAGCGTCTGCATCTGGAGTCCGCTGGCGGCCAGCGCGCTGCCGGCCAGCAGGGCCGTGAGGGCCTTCAGCAGCCGGATCTTCTGGATGATGGTGGCGTAGGTCGGGTCACAGTTGCCGCCCGTGAGCGCGGCCCAGACCTCGCGGAGCGGGATATCGACCGATCCGACGGCCAGATCGCCGATGAAAAGTGCGGCGGTGAGCAGCGTGAGCAGCGTGAAGAGCAGGGCGGTACGCGACATCGGCGGTTATTCGAGGCGTTTATAATAATAGGTCGAATCGCTGCCGCCGGCCAGGATGGTCTTCAGGTCGCGCAGTACGACGTCGGGCCGTACGACGCCCGATTCCCAGAAGTCGCTGCCTCCGGAGGGGGTCTGACGGCGGTTGTTGTTCCAGACGCAGCGGTCGACGACGGCCGGCACCTCGGCGAATTTCGGATTCTGTGCCGTGAGCTCTTCGATCGAGTTGCAGGCCCCGACGTTGATCCAGAAGTCGGCGCTGTTGGCCAGCAGGTAGGCCTCCTCGAGGTCGACGGCTACCGAGGCGTTCGTGTGGTTTTTCGTGTAGATGTAGCTTCCGCCGGCATCCTCGATCAGCCGCACCATGTAACTTTGCGTCGAGGGCATGAACCAGGTGTCGCGGTAGGGTGTGTTGAGCATCACCTTCGGGCGGGCGTCGGCCGGGTCGAGCCGTGCCCGGAGGTCGTTGTAGCGCGCGGCGATGCGGCGCAGCGTGTCGGCTCCGGCCGCCCGCAGGTCGCACATTTCCGCTGCAGCGACGAGCCATTCGGCCTTGCCCAGGGGCGACTTCTCGACGTAATCGCCCACGTAGAGGTAGGGAATTCCCAGTTCGCGGAGTTTGTCGGTGATGGTGGTGTTTTCGCCCGAGATGCCGTAGAGCAGGATCACGTCGGGATGCAGGGCGGTGAGCAGTTCGAAGTTGAGATTCGTGTCGTAGCCCACGTCGCAGAGCTCTCCGCTGCGGCTGCGCTGCTGGATCCGGGGGTTGGAGATGTAGTCGAGGCCGGAGACCCCGACGATGCGGTCGGCGAGCCCCAGGGCGTCGAACAGCGCCACGTGGCTCGACGACATGCAGACCACGCGTTGTACGGGGGCCCGGACGGCCTGAACGGATCCGTCGGCGGGGACTTTGGCCTTGCCGCGCAGCAGGATGAGGTGTTGTTCGGAGCGGGCGTCTCCCTGCCAGGGGTTGTGGACCGAGATGAGGGTCGAGGCATCACGTTCGGTGCCGCGGATGTCGAATCCGGAGGCATAGGTCGGGGCGTAAACCGTTGAGGTGAAGTCGCTCAGGTGGCGTTCAGCGGATCCCGAGCAGCCCGTCATGAGGGCGGCTGCGAGGGACAGGATAAGAAGGGCGAAAGATTTCATTTCTGCAAAAGTAGGAAAAAATATTGCAGAAAAGTGTTGTTTTATCAAAAAAGTGCGTATATTTGCAGTCCCAAAGCGAAGGGTTTTGGACTTCGCGAGGGCGGAATCGGGGCGTAGCTCAGTCCGGTTAGAGTACACGTCTGGGGGGCGTGTGGTCGCTGGTTCGAATCCAGTCACCCCGACTGAAGAAAAGGCTTGACAATCTGACGGTTGTCGAGCCTTTTTCGTTTTTGCAGGCTGTTCGGGTAGGGGCTTCAGATCCCGTTTCTGCGGCATTCTGCGCGGGGCGTGTAAACCGTGGTGTAAACCGGATACAGGTGGACCACTCCGCAATCGGTGCCCCTATGGGGGTGGAAGTAGTTGCTTTTTTTGTATCTTTGGAAAAATGGATCCTCACATGCGAATTACCCCTGATTTCATCACATCGCTTCGCCCCGACGAGATCTTCGTCTTCGGAAGCAACCTTGCCGGGATGCACGCCGGTGGCGCCGCCCGGTTGGCCCTCCAGTGGTTCGGAGCCGTTTGGGGGCAAGGTGTCGGCCTGCAGGGGCAGAGTTATGCCATCCCGACCATGCAGGGCGGCGTGGAGACCATTCGCCCCTATGTTGACGAATTCATTGCCTTCGCCCGGCAACATCCGCAGCTGAAGTTTCTCGTCACCGAGATCGGTTGCGGCATCGCGGGTTTTTCGCCGGAAGAGATAGCGCCTCTTTTTGCCGCGGCCCGCGATGTGGAGAATATTTCGCTGCCCCGTCGCTTCTGGATGCTGCTCGGCTGTTGAACATGCGGACGCGAAAAGGGCGGAACGACTGATGTCGCTCCGCCCTTCTGTTTATGTGTACCTTTGCCGGTCGGGTTTTTCGGGTTGCTCCAGGTCCTTCCTGCGGCCGGTTGGGTTTCACGGCTTGCACCGGGCTCTCTTTGTGGTCGGTCGGGATCACAACCAGCGCCGGTCCTTTCACGCTCGCCGGTTCTTTCCTGCTCGCCGGTTCTTCACGCTTGCCCCCCCCCTGCTGGGTCACTCGTTAAAACTCCGAGGTAAAGTGGAAGCGGATATCCTTGAAGTTCTCCTGGGCCAGCGCCAGCGCATAACTCGTGTCGGCCAGGAAGACGTCGCGGCCGTGTTTGTCGACGGCCATGTTGGTGTGTTTGCGGCGTTTGAAGTCGGCCAGCTGGGCGGCGTTGTCGCTCTCGATCCAGCAGGCCTTGTAGATCGAGATCGGCTCCCAGCGGCACGAGGCGTTGTACTCGTGCTCCAGACGGTACTGGATCACCTCGAACTGCAGCGCTCCGACCGTACCGATGATCTTGCGGCCGTTGAGCGACGACGTAAAGAGCTGCGCCACGCCTTCGTCCATCAGCTGGTCGATACCCTTGGCCAGCTGCTTGAATTTCATCGGGTCGGCGTTCTCGATGTAGCGGAACTGCTCCGGGGCGAACGACGGAATGCCCGTGAACTTGAGCTTCTCGCCCTCGGTGAACGTATCGCCGATCTTGAAGTTGCCCGTATCGTGCAGACCCACGATGTCGCCCGGATAGGCCGTGTCGATGACCGATTTCTTTTCGGCCATGAAGGCTGTCGGCGAGGAGAATTTCATCTGCTTGCCGCTGCGCACGTGGAGGTAGTTCTTGTTGCGCTCGAAGATGCCCGAGCAGATCTTCAGGAAGGCGATGCGGTCGCGGTGGTTGGGATCCATGTTGGCGTGGATCTTGAAGACGAAGCCCGTCATCCTGGGCTCTGCAGGTTCCACCGTGCGGGTTTCGGTCTGCGAGGGGCGCGGCGACGGGGCGATGCGGATGAAGCACTCGAGCAGCTCCCTCACGCCGAAGTTGTTCACCGCCGATCCGAAGAAGACCGGGGCCAGTTCGCCGCGCAGGTAGGCTTCGCGGTCGAATTCGTCGTAAACGCCCTCGACCAGTTCGACATCCTGGCGCAGCTGGTCGGCGTATTTCGTTCCGATGTGGTCGTCGAGCACCGCCGACGAGAGGTTCGAGATCTCGACCGTCGAGGCGTCGGCCGTGAACTTCTCGTCCGAGGTGAAGAGCGAGAGGTGGCGCTCATAGAGGTTGTAGACCCCCTTGAACGTGGGGCCGTTCGAGATCGGGAAGGTCAGCGGTCGCACGCGGATGTGCAGCTCCTTCTCCACCTCGTCCAGCAGGTCGAAGGGCTCCTTCGAGGGGCGGTCCAGCTTGTTGATGAAGACCATCACGGGCGTCTGCCGCATGCGGCACACCTCCATCAGTTTGCGGGTCTGGGACTCGACGCCCTTGGCGCCGTCGATGACGATGATCACCGAATCGACGGCCGTCAGCGTGCGGTAGGTATCCTCGGCGAAGTCTTCGTGGCCCGGCGTATCGAGGATGTTGATCTTGCGGCCCTCATACTCGAAACCCATCACCGACGTGGCCACCGAGATGCCGCGCTGGCGCTCGATCTCCATGAAGTCGGAGGTGGCTCCCTTCTTGATTTTGTTGCTTTTGACGGCTCCCGCCACGTGGATGGCGCCGCCGAAGAGGAGCAGTTTTTCGGTAAGTGTGGTTTTTCCCGCATCGGGGTGGGCGATGACGGCAAAGGTCCGCCGTCGGGTGATCTCTTCCTGTAGGGTCATGTATCAGGCTTTCGGGTAATCCATATTGTAGTGACATCCCACCGACTCCTTGATCTCGCGCCCCTGCTTGATGATCAGGTAGGCCACGGCGATCATGTTGCGCAGTTCGCACAGTTCGCGGTTGGGTTTGGTTTTGCTGTAGAGCTCCTCGGTCTCCTCGAAGAGGATCGACAGACGGCGCATGGCGCGTTTGAGCGAGAGGTTCGAGCGCACGATGCCCACGTAATTGGTCATGATCTGCTGCACCTCGCGTTTCGACTGGATCAGCATCAGCATCTCCTCGGTGTGCTGCGTTCCCTCGAAGTCCCAGTCGGGGATCCCCTCCTGGAAATCGACCTTGTCGACCAGCGAGGCCGTATGGCGGGCGGCCTGGTCGGCGTAGACCACCGCCTCGATGAGCGAATTGGAGGCCAGCCGGTTGGCGCCGTGCAGCCCCGTACAGGAGGTTTCGCCCAGGGCGTAGAGGTTGCGGATCGAGGTCTCACCGTTGGTGTCGACCTTCACGCCGCCGCAGCAGTAGTGGGCCGCCGGCGTGATGGGGATCCAGTCCTTGGTGATGTCGATGCCGATCGAGAGACACTTCTCGTAGATGTTGGGGAAGTGGCTGCGCACCGAGTCGGGATCCTTGTGCGTGACGTCGAGGTAGACGTAGTCCATGCCCAGACGGGTCATTTCGCGGTAGATGGCCCGGGCCGTCACGTCGCGCGGTGCGAGCGACTTCATCGGGTGGTACTTGTCCATGAACTCCGTGCCGTCGGGCAGGCGCAGGATGGCGCCGAAGCCGCGCATAGCCTCGGTGATCAGGAAGTTGGGCTTTTCGCCCGGGTTGTAGAGCGTCGTGGGATGGAACTGGATGAACTCCATGTTCTCGGTGATGGCCTTGGCGCGGTGGCACATGGCGATGCCGTCACCCGTGGCGACAATCGGGTTCGAGGTCGACGAGTAGACGTTGCCGCAGCCGCCCGTGGCGACGATCGTGAACTTCGAGAGGATGGTTTCGATCTCGTTCGTGTCGATGTTGAGGACGTAGGCCCCGAAGCAGGCCAGCCCGCGCGTGTGGCGCGTGACGAATTCGCCCAGATGGTGCTGCGTGAGCAGGTCGATGGCGAAGTGGTGCTCGAGGACCGTGATGTCGGGGTGCTTGCGGACCGACTCCACGAGGGCGCGTTCGATCTCGGCGCCCGTGAGGTCTTCGTGGTGGAGGATCCGGTGTTCGGAGTGGCCGCCTTCGCGGTTGAGTTCAAAACGTCCGTCGGGGGTCTTGTCGAAGCGCGTCCCCCAGGCGATCAGATCGGCGATCAGCTCCGGAGCGCGGCGTACGACCAGCTCGACGGCCTTGGGGTCGCACTTGCCCGCGCCGCAGACCATCGTGTCGTGGATGTGTTTCTCGAAGGTGTCGGGGGCGTAGGTGACTGAACAGATACCGCCTTGTGCGTAGTTGGTGTTGCACTCATTCATTTCGCCCTTGGTCACAATCGTAACGTGTCCGTGGGCAGCGGCTTTCAGCGCGAAGGAGAGACCCGCGGCGCCGGAACCGATAACCAGGAAGTCGGTTTTCATCGTTTTTGAACATTAAGCGTCGCAAAGTTACAAAAAATCGTAACTTTGCCGCAAAATTACGGGCAAAAATGGAAAGACACATCGACATAAACCGTTTTGATTACGACCTTCCGGACGAGCGGATTGCCAAATTCCCGCTGGCCGAACGCAGTGCCTCGAAGCTGCTCGTTTATCGTGGCGGCGAGATCTCCGAGCGTCATTTTGCCGACATCGGCGAGGTGCTGCCCGCCGGCGAACTGCTGGTCTTCAACAACACGAAGGTGATCCGTGCGCGGATCATCATGCACAAGCCTTCGGGCGCGCGCATCGAGGTCTTCTGCCTCGAACCGCACCGCCCGGCCGACTACGAGCGGGCCTTTGCCGTCGTGGGCCGCTGCGAGTGGTCGTGCATCGTGGGCAACCGCAAGAAGTGGAAGGAGGGCTACGTGGAGATCAACTTCGAACACGAGGGCCGGGCCGAATATCTCCGGGCGTGGCTTACGGAGGACCGCGGCCGCGAGTGCACGGTGCGCTTCGAGTGGACGGCGCCGATGACCTTCGGCCAGCTGCTGGAGCATCTGGGGCGCATCCCGATCCCGCCCTACCTGAACCGTGAGAGTGAGGAGATCGACAATACGCGTTACCAGACCGTCTATTCGAAGTTCGAGGGGTCGGTGGCAGCTCCCACGGCCGGACTGCACTTTACGCCCGAACTGATCGACGCGATGAAGGAGCGCGGCTTCGAGTTCGAGGAGGTGACGCTGCACGTCGGGGCGGGGACGTTCCTGCCCGTGAAGGACGAGGATGCCGCCCGCCATCCGATGCACACCGAACACTTCGAGGTGCGCCGCGCAACGGTGGCCCGGCTACTCGAACGCTGGGGCCACATCACGGCCGTCGGCACTACCTCGGTGCGGACGCTGGAGTCGCTCACGGCGCTTGGCTGGCGCATCCGCACTGCGGGGACGCCCGATGCCGACCGCGTGATCGGCCAGTGGGAACTCTACGACATCCCGTCGGACTATACGGGCCGTGAGGCGCTCGGCGACCTGCTGGCCTGGATGGATCGTGAGAGGACTGACCGGCTGAAGGCCGCCACGCAGATCATGATTACGCCGCTGGGCTACGAATTCCGCATCGTGCACAACATCGTCACGAACTTTCACCAGCCCAAATCGACGCTGCTGCTGTTGGTTTCGGCCTTCGTGGGCGACGATTGGCGGCGCATTTACGACTATGCCCTTTCGCACGGCTTCCGTTTCCTGAGCTACGGCGATTCGTCGGTGCTCATGCGGTAGGGACTGACGACGGGGCCGGATAGTGATCGGACGGGCCTCTCCTGACGGGAGTGCCCGTCCGCTATTGTAGGACGGATCGTTCGGTGGAGGGGTGTGCGAACGGCCCTTCGGAGCCGGGCATGTCGTCCGCCCGGGTCAGAAGTCGTACCCGATGCCGACCGAGACGCTGCGGCTTCGCAAATCCGAGATCCCGGCGGGCAGTAGCGGAGTCTGGGTGCCGTCTCCGGCAAGGAGGTTGCACAACCCGGCGTCGAATCCGGCCTGGATGCAGATCCGGCGGATCGAGACCTCGACACCGAGCCGGATGCCCAGATCGCTGCGGCGGAGGAATCCCGCCGCTCCGAACAGATCGCTCCAGGCGTCCGCCGTGCGGGCCTTGCCGCCGATCCCCACGCCGTAGCAAAGGCCCCCAAAGGGGCGGACGCAACTCTGTTTGCCGATCCCGAAGCGCCAGGTGAGCAGCAGCGGGACCTGCAGGTACATCGGCCGGAACGAACAGCCCTCATAACGCCCTCCGCGACTGGAAAAGTCGACGCCGCTCTCTATATAAAGAGGTAGGCCGCGCCACAGCAGCACCTGGTCCGATACGGCGAAACGAAATCCGAGGCGCGGATCGGTCGTTCCGCGGACATATTCGCCCCGGGCCCGGATGTAGGCCACTTCGAGGCCCGTCCGGACGCCCAGCAGATTCTTTTCGAAGCCTTGTGCCCACACGCACGGGCCCGTCAACAGCAGACAGAGAAGCGGAATCAGTCGTTTCATGAATGGGTAACTCTTGCCGGATTGTCCGCCCGGCGCAACTCCCGGCGGGGCGACGCCCGATGCGGACGAATTCCGAAGTCCAAAGATACGTTTTTTTCGGAAATCTCCGAGCCGCCGATCTGCCGCGGCGGCATTTTTGCACGTTACGGTGCGGGTTTTGCCTCCCTGTGGCGGCTTGGGAGAGACCTTTGCACGTTGTGCTTCCGGGACGGCTGCCCCCTTGCGGTGTCGGCGCCGTGAAAAAAATAACAATATTGAAACCGTTATTCGCGATTATTTTGTACCTTTGCGGTGCCATTGAAAGGAAAGTATTTTCAAGTACATAACATTCAAACTATTACAACTATGCAGATTGTAGAGATTCATGCAAGAGAGATCCTCGACTCGCGAGGCAATCCGACCGTTGAGGTCGAAGTTCGCACCGTATCCGGTGCTTTCGGTCGTGCTGCCGTTCCGAGCGGCGCTTCGACGGGCGAGAATGAGGCCCTGGAGCTCCGCGACGGCGACAAGAACCGTTACCTGGGCAAGGGCGTTCTCAACGCTGTGAAGAATGTCAACGAGGTGATCGCTCCGGCCATCATCGGCATGAACGTCTCCGATCAGGTCGGCATCGACAAGGCCATGATCGCTCTGGACGGTACGCCGACCAAGTCGAAGCTCGGCGCCAACGCCATCCTCGGCGTATCGCTGGCCGTAGCCCGCGCCGCTGCCGACTACTTCGGAATGCCCCTCTACCGCTATATCGGTGGTGCCAACGCCAAGACGCTGCCCGTTCCGATGATGAACATCATCAACGGCGGTTCGCACTCCGACGCCCCGATCGCTTTCCAGGAGTTCATGATCCGTCCCGTAGGCGCTCCCTCGCTCAAGGAGGGTGTCCGCATGGGTGCCGAGGTCTTCCACAACCTCAAGAAGGTGCTCCACGAGCGCGGACTCTCGACGGCCGTAGGTGACGAGGGCGGCTTCGCTCCCGCACTCAACGGTACGGAGGACGCTCTGGAGTCGATCATCAAGGCCATCGAGAAGGCCGGCTACGTTCCCGGAAAGGACGTCATGATCGGTATGGACTGCGCTTCGTCGGAGTTCTACAAGGACGGCGTTTACGACTATACGGTATTCGAAGGCGAGAAGGGTGCAAAGCGTACCTCGAAGGAGCAGGTCGAGTACCTGAAGGGTCTGGTTGCCAAGTACCCCATCGACTCGATCGAGGACGGTATGTCGGAGAACGACTGGGAAGGCTG
Source organism: Alistipes megaguti (assembly GCF_944320325.1). Lineage (NCBI taxonomy): Bacteria > Pseudomonadati > Bacteroidota > Bacteroidia > Bacteroidales > Rikenellaceae > Alistipes > Alistipes megaguti. The sequence goes on along the minus strand of NZ_CALUHA010000039.1, from coordinate 11,931 downwards.
GCAGCTGCTGACCGCCGAACTGGGCGGCAAGTGCCAGCTTGTCGGTGACGACCTCTTCGTAACGAACGTCAACTTCCTGAAGAAGGGTATCGAGATGGGCTGCGCCAACTCGATCCTGATCAAGGTTAACCAGATCGGTACGCTGACCGAGACGCTCGATGCCATCGAGATGGCTCACCGCGCCGGCTACACGACGGTAACGTCGCACCGTTCGGGCGAAACCGAGGATTCGACGATCGCCGACATCGCCGTGGCTACGAACTCGGGCCAGATCAAGACCGGTTCGATGTCGCGTTCGGACCGTATGGCCAAGTACAACCAGCTGCTCCGTATCGAGGAGGAGCTCGGCGACGTGGCTATCTACGGCTACAAGAAGGTTTACCGCAAGTAATCCGTTCGGGAGGGTGCGGCTGAGGGGGCGATTCGAAGGAATCGGAAACCCTGCTGCGCAACTCCCGGCCCGATACAGGGAAAAGAGGGAAGGACCAGACTCCTTCCCTCTTTCTTTTTGTCAGCCCGGGAAGCCCACACCGGAGAATATCCCGCACTCCGAATTTCAGACGCCGTTGCCGGCCGGCGAGGAGCGCTTCGAGGCCTTTCAGCTGCGTGGAAACGCCTCCGAAGGGACTTTGCGGCGGAATCGAGATAACGATTGTCCGATTCATGGCAGACGGAGGCGGCCCGATTGACTACCTTTGTTCCCGTCAAACTGGAAACCTGTTACTGCTTTTACGTATGAAGAACCTCTCTTTGCTTCTTTCGATTCCGATGCTGCTTCTCTCGCTCTCGGCCGCCCGGGGACAATCCGCCGCGGTGAAGGGCTATACGGCGGAGAATTCGCCCCGGAAGGTGGAGATCCGTGAGTCGGACCGGCAGCGAGCCGCCGATCTGACGGCCCGGATGACCCTCTCCGAAAAGATTGCCTATATCGCCGGACTGCGCTCCTTCTATATCCGGGGGATCGAGCGTCTGGGGATCCCCGAGATCCGTCTGGCCGACGGTCCGCAGGGGGTGCGCAACAACACCCGCAGCACGCTCTATCCGTGCGGGATGATGACCGCCGCGACGTGGAACCGCGACCTGGCCCTTGAACTGGGGGCCTCGCTGGCCCGCGACTGCCGGGCCCGCGGTGTGGAGATCCTGCTCGGCCCCGGCGTCAATATCTGCCGCAGTCCGCTCTGCGGCCGTAATTTCGAATATTTCGGCGAGGATCCCTATCTGACCTCGGAGACGGCCGTGGGGTATATCCTCGGCCTGCAGAACGAGGGCGTCATGGCGACGATCAAGCACTTCGCGCTCAACAACCAGGAGTGGAGCCGCCACCATGTCAGCTCCGATGCCGACGTGCGGACGATGCAGGAGATCTACTTCCCGGCCTTCCGCAAGGCCGTACAGCAGGCCGGTGTCGGCGCCGTCATGGACAGCTACAACCTCATCTGGGGCGTGCACGCCTCGGAGAACCGCTGGCTCAATGTCGATGTGCTGCGCCGCGACTGGGGCTTCCGGGGGCTGGTGATGTCGGACTGGACGTCGACCTACTCGGCGGCGGGAATCGCCCGCGGAGGACTCGATCTGGAGATGCCCAAGGGGTGGTACTTCAACGAGGAGGAGCTGCTGCCGCTGCTGGAGAGCGGTGTGATCCGCGAAAGCGACCTCGATGAGAAGGTGTGCCACATCCTGCAGACGCTTTCGGCCTTCGGGTTCCTCGACCGGCCGTACGACACGAACCGCGTGACGGAGGATGATCCCGCCTCGGTGCAGACGGCGCTCGACATCGCCCGGGAGGGTATCGTCCTGCTGAAGAACGACGGCGATCTGCTGCCGCTGGGGCGCGGCGGAAAGAGCGCTTCGCGTCGGGGAGGGATTCTGGTGCTCGGACCCAATGCCGAGACGGTGCCCCATGGCGGCGGCAGTGGTTCGGTGACGCCGTTCCACACGGTGTCGGTCTACGAGGGGATGACGGAGGTGGCCGGCCGCGAGCGGGTCGAACTCCTCTCCGAGGATCGGCTCTATGTCTCGATCGACGCGGCGGTCCGTCCCGATTCGGCGGCGGCCTGCACGGGAAGCGGCGAGGCCGGCTATCGGGCCGACTACTTCCTGGGGCTGAAGCCCGAAGGACAACCGCTGCACAGCCGGATCGAACCGGCTATCGAGGGGAGCTGGGGCTACAAGGCCCCCTTCGAGGATATGCCCGACGACGGTTATGCCGTAGCCTGGGAGGGATGCTACAAGGCCCCGGCGACGGGTGTGTTGCGGGCCGTCATGTCGGGCGACGACGGTTACCGGCTCTTTGTGAACGGTCGTCAGGTCGGAGGCGACTGGGGACGTCACGGTCTCTCGTCGCGGACGGTCTTCCTCGATGTGGTGAAGGATTCGCTCTATCGGTTCCGTTTCGAGTTCTTCGAGGCGGCCGGTGAGGCCCGTGCCCGGCTCCAACTGGGGCTGCGCGACGATGCGATTCTGCGCGAGAGCGTCGAACGGGCATCGGCCGTGGTCTACTGCGGTGGCTTCAACTCCGATCTCGAGGGCGAAGGTTTCGACCGCCCCTTCGAGCTGCCCGGATCGCAGCGGGCCGATCTGGAGCTGATCACCGGACTGAATCCCCGGACCGTCATGGTGCTGCATGCCGGCGGAGCGGTCGACTTCAACGGCTGGGGCGACCGCGTGGCCGCCATCCTCATGGCCTGGTATCCGGGCCAGGAGGGCGGACGGGCCGTTGCCGAGGTGCTGACGGGCCGGGTCTGCCCGAGCGGACACCTTCCCGTCTCGATGGAGCAGCGCTGGGAGGAGAATCCGGTCTACAACTCCTACTACGACCGCAGCAAGCACCCGCACAAACGCGTCACCTATGCGGAGGGGGTCTTTGTCGGATACCGCGGATACGATCGCAACGGGGTGGTGCCCCGCTATCCGTTCGGCTACGGATTGAGCTACACGACCTTTGCCTACTCCGGCCTGACGGTCGAGCGGATCGGGAAGAATCGGGTGCGCGTCGGTTTCGACGTCGCCAATACGGGCCGCATGGAGGGCCAGGCCGTTGCCCAGGTCTATGTCTCGGATCCCGAGGCCTCGGTGCCGCGTCCCGAGAAGGAGCTCAAACACTATGCGAAGGTGTCGATCCCGAAGGGCGGCCGGGTCCATGTCGAACTCGAGCTCGACGAGGAGGCCTTCGGCTATTATGACGAGACGGCGGGCCGGTTCGTGGTCGAATCGGGCACCTTCGAGATCAGCGTGGGCGGAAGCTCCGCCGACCGGCCGCTCCGGGCGACGGTGACGCTTTGAGGCCCGTCTCTCCCGCCGTTCCGAAAGCAGCGCAGACGCAACTCTGTGGAACGGGGGCGCCTCCGTTCCTTCCCGTTTGCCTTTATGTACGATCCCGACAGCGACATGCTGCCGGGATCGTCCGTTCTGGGGCCCGGGTGTGGCCCGGGTATGGTCCGGGTGTGACCGGATCGGTTCGGGTCGAGTTGCCCGGGGACCGTTTGGGTCGGGCCGGGCGGCGGAATCAACGCTTCTCGGAGGCGGCATACTCCGAGGGGGTGACCCCGAAGCGGGCCTTGAAGCACTTGCTGAAATAGGAGGGGGTGGTGAATCCGACCATGTACATCACCTCGGTGACGGTCAGCTTGTTCTGCCGGAGGTAGAGCGCCGCCTTGCGCAGGCGCACCTCGCGGATGAACTCCACGACGCCCATGTTGTTGAGCTGCTTGATCTTGCGGTAGATCTGCTTCGACGAGTAGTGGCTCAGTTCGAAGAGCCGCGAGGCGGAGAAGTCCGGATCGTCGATGTGGGCGTTGATCAGGTCGGTGATCTCCTGCAGGAACACCTCGTCGGGATTGCGGACCTCCTCGACCTCGGAGGTCATCATCTGCTCGCGGCGGATCTTTTCGAGATACTGTTCGTGCTTGATGAGCAGCAGGATGATCCGGCTGTTCAGATACTTGAGGCTGAAGGGCTTGCGGACGAACGCATCGGCGAATTCGTAGGACTCGAGCTCGACGCCTTCGCCCTCCTTGCCCGAGAGGACGATGATCGGCAGGAAGGCCGTGGCCATCGAACGGCGGATCTTGCGACTCATCTGCACCCCGTCCATGACGGGCATCACGATGTCGGTGATGACCAGGTCGATCTTGTTTCCGGCCAGGAGTTCGAGCCCCTGCTTGCCGTTCTCGGCGCAGACGAACGTATAGTCGTCGCCGAGCGATGCGGTGATGAAGTCGCGGATATCCTGGTTGTCCTCGACCAGCAGAAGGATGGGCTTGCGTTCGTGGTTCCACACCTTCGAGAGGCTGTAGAGCGATGTCTCCTCGTTCTGGGCGCTGTCCTGCATGATGAAGGAGTCGGCCTTCAGCGTCGAGAGACGGATGGTGAAGCGGCTCCCCTTGCCGGGCGAGGACTCGACGCTGACCGTCCCCTTGTGCATCTCGACGATCTGCTTCACCAGATAGAGCCCGATCCCCGATCCGTGGCTGTTGAGCTCCTGGTTCGAGGCGGCGCGGTAGTACTGGTTGAAGATGTGGGGCAGCTCCTCGGGGAGGATTCCGACCCCCGAGTCCTCGACCGAGATGTCCGCGTAGATCACCTCGCCGGTCTCCCGGCCGACGGTGACGCTGACCAGAATGCTCCCGCCCGCCGGGGTGAATTTCATGGCATTGGAGAGCAGATTGCTCAACGCCGATTCGATCTTCACGCGGTCGAGCATGAAGATGTAGCGGATGTCGTCGCTGTAGAAGCGTGTATGGATCCCCTTTTCGGCCAGCGCCGGGGCAAATTCGTCGTAGACCTGCCGGACCAGCTCCACGAGCGAGGTGGCCGAGGGGATGAACAGCGCGCCGTTGTCGGTCTCGTTCTCGGTCACCATCTTGTCGATCAGCAGGTGCATCTTCTCGGCGTTGCGCTGCATGGAGACCAGCTCCTGGCAGTAGAGGCTGTTGGCCTCGACCGTGATGAGTTTGCCGACGTGGCCCAGAATGATGCTGAGCGGGGTCTTGAACTCGTGGGCGAGGTTGGTCAGGAAGTCCGATTTCATCTTGACCATCTTCAGCGCCTTGTCCCGTTCGGCGTGTTCGAGGGCCAGCTGGCGGCGGGTGCGTACGGTGATGACGACGGCCACGAGCAGCGAGATGACGATCAGCGCATAGATCACCCACGCGATGGGGCTGGCGTACCATTGCGGACGTATCTCGATCTGCAGCCGGGCCGGGTCGCTCTGGATCTGGCCGTCGGAGAGGATCGACCCCACCTCGAAGAGGTAGGAGCCCGTCGGCAGGTTGATGAACGTGGCGTGGTTGCTTCCGTCCTCGGTGATCTGCCAGTTGTCGTTCAGCCCCTTGATGCGGTAGGCGTAGCGGTGGTCCGAGAGCGAGAAGTCGAAATCGGAGAACTCCAGCGTGAAGGAGTTGCGGTTGTGGGGGAGGATGAGCCGTCGGGTGACGTCGATGTTCCGGGTCAGCAGGATGTCGCGCCCGAAGCGTTCGCCGACGCCGATCCGGTGGTTGTTGATGGTCAGTCCGGTGATGCGGGTGCGGAGCGATTCGTCGTTGAGCGAGAAGTCGGCGCTCGAGATGGTGTAGTAACCGTCGGTGGTTCCGGCGTAGACCTTTTCGCCGTCGATCAGACAGCTCTGAAGCGGGTTGTTTCCGATCCGGTGGTGGCCGACGGCCCGTCCCGAGCGGATGTCGTAGGCCGAAAGGATGGCGTCGCTGACCGTCCAGACGCGCTCCCGGTCGGCCGCCACGACCCATACGGGGAGCCGCGGTCCGGGAATTTCGCGGATCGAATCCTCGTGCCAGATGTAGAGTCCCGTATTGGTCCCGATGAAGACCCGGTCACCCTGGCTGTCGAGCGCCTGGGCGCGGACGCCGGCGGGCAGTTCGACCGGCCGGATCTCGTGGGTTTCGGTGTGGATCGTGACCGAGCCTTCGTCGGTGGTGACGAAGCACAGGTCGCCGTTTACGGCGATCTTCGAGGTGATGTTGCTCGGAAAACCGCGGTCGGCGGTGCAGAAGTGCAGATCGGCGCAGTAGTTGGGCGTCGGACTCTTCAGCAGCCGCTGCTTGTCGACGACGAAGACACCCCCTTCGTAGGTGCTGATCCAGAGCCGGCCGCGATTGTCCTCGCAGATGCCGTACATCCACGAGGAGTTGTAGTGCCCGGTGGACTCCGTGACGGTGAAGCGGCGGAAACGGTGACGCGCGTATTCATAGAGGTCCAGTCCGCCGTCCGAGGCGATCCAGACGCCGATCTCGTCGGCATACAGACAGCGGATCTTGTTGTGGGAGATGCGTTGTTCGATGCTGCCGTCGTCGGCCTTGAACCAGGTGGCGTGCTGGGCGTCGACGCGGATCAGCCCGTTCTTGCCGCCCAGCCAGAGCGCCCCTTCCCGATCCTTGCAGAGGGCCCGGATGGCCAGACCCTCGTTGCTGCGGGTGATCGATCTCAGCGGGACGAAGGTGTAGAAGCCGCTTCGGGTGGTCATGCAGATGCCGTGGTCGGTGGCGATCCAGATGTTGCCGCGGTCGTCTTCGTGGATGCGCGAGACGACGTTGTCGGGAATCGACGTGGCGTTGCCCGATTCGTGGACGAAGTGCTGCCGCCGGCCTTCGGGGCCGAAGACGAAGATTCCCTTGTCGGTGCCGATCCAGAGGCTCCCGTCGCTGCAGCGGCGGAAGCAGCGTACGGGGATGTCTTCGAGCAGCATCGCGGATTGGCGGGTGGCGGGGTTGAAGCGGACCAGTCCGTATTCGGTCCCGAGCAGCAGCGTCCCCGGAACCTCGAGCGAAGGGATGATGTCGCAGACCAGATTGCTGTACCAGCGGTCGAGCAGCGGAATGGCGATCTCCTGCACCTGGCCGGGGCCGTTCTGTGCATAAATGCGGTTGTAGGTTCCGAAGTAGGCCTTTCCGTCGACCTCGCGGCTGCAGGTGATGTGCGGTCCGTCGAGGACCTTCCGCGCACGGCAGGAGGCGAAATCCTTCCGGTAGCCGGTCAGGAGCATGAGCCCCGAGGAGGAGCCGACCCACAGCGAATCGTTGTGCTCGAGCAGCGTGCGGATGTGGAGCTCGGCGCAGGCCTTGACCTGTTCGAAGCGGTCGCTGACCGGATCGTAGAGCGACAGCCCCTGGTTGGTCCCGACCAGTATCCCCTTTCCGTCGCTCAGGCAGAGCAGGGCGTTGACCGTATTGTGGCACAGCGAGGCGGAGTCCTGCGGGTCGTGTACGTAGGCAACCGATCCGTGCGAGTCGTAGCGGATCAGACCGTGGGTCGTTCCGGCCCAGACGTATCCGTTGTGGTCGGAGACGACGGTGAAGACCGGGTCGAAGCCGTTCCCGAACCGTTGGAAGTCGGGGCTGACGGTCTGGGCCCGGACCTCTCCGGCCAGGCCGGCCAGAAGCAACCCGAGCAGGATGGTCAGGCGGAAGAAGATCGGTTTATGTGTCATGGAGCGCTCTGCTTGTACGATTTCATACAAATATAGAACAAATTTGCCACATTCCCGCAGGTTGTCTGAATCGGATTATAGGTTGTCCGATTCGTTCTAATGAGGAAAAAGTAAAAATGCAGATCTTTGTGATGCCAAAACCTGCGGACCTTCCGCCAACCTGAACCAAACATGAACTGGAACCACGCATCTTCCGGGCCCGCCGCCCTGCTGCATCGAACGACGCTGATCGCACTGCTCTTCTCGGGCGTCGCAGTCTCGGGCTGCTCGAAGAGCTCTTCGGCCGAGGATGACTCCCCGATCCCCGCCACCAATCAAACCGTCAAACTGATTCCCGACCGCACCTCGGTCATCCGCAATCCCCTGTCGGGATGGGTGATGTATCTGGGGCGCAGCTGGGACGAGAATTTCTGGACCTCGGAGGGCTACGATGCCATGCCGACCTCCGACGGATCGACCGTCCGCGTTTCGGACTACGCCACGACGGCCTACCTGCGCACGAGCTGGGCCTCGCTCGAACCCTCGGAGGGCGAGTATGTCTGGCGGGACGAGAATTCGCGTTACGCGCGCATGTTCAAGAGTTGTCTCGACCGCGGGCTGAAGCTGGCGCTGCGCATCGTCTTCGACGGCCGCGACCAGGGACAGAATACGCCGATGTATGTCGTCGAGGCCGGCGCCGAATGTTTCGAAGAGGGGGGCGTGAAGACTCCTTATATGGATGATCCCGTCTTCCAGGAGAAATATGCCGCCTTCATCGAGGCGCTCTCCGAGGATTTCAACGACCCGGCGCGTGTCGACTTCATCGATGCCTTCAGCCCCGGCAAGTGGGGCGAGGCCCATGCCGTACTCTACCGGGACAACGCCAACAAGGCTGCGGCCTTCGACTGGATGACCTCGCTCTATGCCCGCTGCTTCACCCGCGTGCCCATCGTGATCAACTACCACCGGCTGGTCGGCGACCCGAATCAGAACAGCTGGGTCGATGTCGTTCCGGACGATACCGAGCCGCTGCTCGAGAGTGCCATTGCCAAGGGCTACAGCCTGCGTCACGACGCCTTCGGCATGACCGGTTATTACAAGGAGTGGGAGAAGGGCTTCGCCGCCTCGTGGAATTTCAAGCGTCCGATCCTGATGGAGGGCGGCTGGATTACGGACGGCACCCACCGCTACTGGATCGATCCGTCGGGCGACTACCGCGAGGGGCATCCCGAGGATGTCCGCGAGGGGGAGTACCGGCTCAGCGCCGAGGCCCGCGTGAACATGATGGACCTGCGCGTCAACAACGAGGTGCGGGTCTGGTTCCAGAAGAGCTTCAGCCTCGTCAAGGATTTCATCAGCGAGGGGGGCTACCGCCTCTATCCCGATCAGGTGTCGGTGCCCTCCGAGGCGGCTGCCGGCAGTCGGGTGACGCTGACCCATCGCTGGGTGAATCTCGGCTGGGGCTATTGTCCGAACAACCTCCCGCAGTGGAACTACAAGTATCGGGTGGCCTTTGCCCTGCTCGACGAGGCCGATGAGGTGTGCGCCCTGTGCGTCGACGCGAACTCCGACCCCTCGCAGTGGATCAAGGGCCGGCCGACCTCCTACCGCTTCGAGACGACGCTGCCCGACCTGGCGCCCGGCGAATATACGTGGGCCATCGGTCTGGTCGATACCTCGGCCGGGAATGCCGTCGGGCTTCGCATGGCCGTTCAGCCCGAACGGCTGACGGCCGACGGTTGGGCCCGTCTGACATCGGTCCGCGTCCGTTGAGTTTGTCTGTGAATCAAGTTACGAATCAAAAAAATATGCGTTGCAAGCAATGAATGGGATGAAGATGTGTCAACGTGCGGCAGTTCTGTGCCTGCTGGCCGCGACGGTGGGTCTCCTGCCGTCGCAGGCCGCCCGCCGGCAGTGCTTCCGCTTCGAGGCCGACACGGTCCGCGTACTCCGCAATCCGCTCAACGGTTGGGTGATGTATCTGGGCCGTACGTGGGATGATGATTTCTGGGCCAGGGAGGGTTACGATGCGATGGAGACTTCGGACGGATGCGTCGTCCGGGTGTCGGACTACGCCTCGACGGCCTATCTGCGCACCAGTTGGGCTTCGCTCGAACCCGAAGAGGGCCACTACGCCTGGCGCGACCCCGGAACGCGGATCTGGCGGCTCTTCAAGACGCTGCGCGACCGCAACATGCGCATCGCCCTGCGGGTGGTGGTCGACGGCCGCGACCAGGGGCAGAACACCCCGCTCTACGTGATCGAGGCCGGTGCTGCCTGCTACACCTCGGAGAACGGACGCCACAAGTCGCCCTATCCCGACGATCCGGTCTTCCAGGCCAAGTACGCCAAGTTCATCCGCGCGCTGGCCGAGGACTTCAACGACCCGGACAAGATGGACTTCATCGACGCCTTCGGATTGGGCAAGTGGGGCGAGTCGCACGCCATGGTCTACCGCGATCCGGCCAACAAGATCCCCGTCTTCGAGTGGATCACGTCGCTCTATTCCGAGGCTTTTACCCGGGTTCCGCTGGTGATCCACTATCACCGCCTGCTGGCCGATCCGAACGGAACGAGCTGGGGTGAGGTCTCTCCCGAGACCGAGCAACTGCTCAACATCGCCATCCGCAAGGGCTACTGCCTGCGTCACGACGCCTTCGGCATGACCGACTATTACCAGGAGTGGGAGAAGGACTTCGCCCGCCGGTGGAACTTCCGCCTGCCGATCCTCATGGAGGGGGGCTGGATCACCGCCGCACACCACCGTTACTGGATCGATTCGAGCGGCAAATACCGCCAGGGACACTCCGAGGATGTGCGCCGCGGGGAGTTCGAGGCGTCGCGCGAGGCCCACGTCAACATGATGGATTTCCGGATCAACGACGAGGTGCGGTCGTGGTTTTCGAAGGCGTTCGATCTGGTGAAACGCTTCGTGGCCGAGGGGGGCTACCGCCTCTATCCGAGTGAGATCGAGACTCCGGGCCGGGCCCGCTGCAACGGCACGGTCCAGATCCGCAGCTGCTGGAACAACGTCGGCTGGGGCTATTGCCCGACCAACCTCCGGCAGTGGAACCAGTGCTACAAGGTGGCCTATGCGCTGCTGGACGCCGGGCAGAGGCCCGTGCGGGTCTTCACCGACCTGCAGACCGACCTCTCGACCTGGATCCAGGGTCACCCCGTCCGTTACGAGACGACGGTCGACCTGCACGGTGTCGATCGCGGAAGCTACACCTGGGCCGTTGCGCTGGTCGACACGCGCAAGGGGAATTGCGTGGGGCTGGAGATGGCCGTCGACGATGCGCTGCTGACTCCCGACGGGTGGCTGCGGCTCGGACGGGTCGACATCCGGTGATCCGATGAACGAATACAATTCATAACCAATCTTAATTCTCTAGTTAAATGACACAATTATTCTCAACAGTGCAATTGCGCAGATGGGCGCTTGTCCTTTGCGTATTGTGTGCCGTACCGGTCGTGGCATCGGCACAGGCCTTGCCCGTGTCGGGAGTGGTCAGCGATCAGAATGGAGCGCCGCTGCTCGGAGTCACCGTCTTTGAAAAGGGTGGCAACAACGGCACGGCCACCAATCAGGAGGGTCGTTACACGATCCGTGCGAAGAAGGGTTCGACGCTCGTCTTCTCCTACGTGGGATACGAGACGCACGAATGCCTCTTCAACGGCGAGACGACGCTGAACGTCATCCTCCGCGAGGATGCGAAACTCATGGACGAAGTGGTCGTCATCGGTTACGGTACGGTCAAGAAGAAGGACCTCACGGGTTCGGTGGCCGCCATCCAGGGCGACGAACTGGCCTCGCGCCAGACGACCACCCTCTCGACGGCGCTGCAGGGTTCGGTGTCGGGTCTGCTCGTCACGCGTGACGGCAGCGCCCCGGGATCGTCCGGAACGCTCAAGGTCCGCGGTATCACCACGATGGGTGACAACAACCCGCTGATCATCGTCGACGGCAGCCCCTGCGACGACATCGACTACGTCAATGCCAACGACGTGGAGAGCGTCTCGGTGCTGAAGGATGCCGCAGCCGCCTCGATCTACGGTTCGAAGGCCGCCGCCGGTGTCATCCTGATCACCACCAAGCGCGGTGCCAAGGAGCAGATCCACCTCTCCTACAACGGCGAGGTGGGCTGGGAGTTCCCGACCATGCAGCCCGAGATGGTGGGTATGACCCGTTACATGGAGATGTACAACGAGATGCTCTACAACGACAACCCGGCAGCCGGATTCTTCCAGCAGTTCTCGGCCGACCAGGTCAAGAACTGGCTCGAGTACAACCGCACGGATCCCAACCACTATCCCGTGACCGACTGGACGGGGCTGATCATGAAATCCTCGGCGTTGAAGCACAACCACAACATCTCGATCGGCGGCGGTTCGGAGCGGGTCCGCACGCAGGCCTCGCTCTCGTACGACGATGTGGAGGGACTCTACGGCAACCGCGAGTTCCAGCGCTTCATGTTCCGTGCGAACAACGACTTCACGATCGTTCAGGA
>NZ_CALUHA010000038.1:0-24168 GCF_944320325.1 Alistipes megaguti | reverse complement strand
CTCTCCTTTGTCGATACGCTGCCGCGCTACCGCATCCGCGTGATCGACAAGTATGTCACGGTCCGCGACCGCAACTATATCCGTTTCTTTGTGGGCGATACCCGCGTGGTGGATACGCTGGGCGACAACGGCCGCGAGCTGGAGAAGATCTCCGGCCTGATGCGCCGGATCATCGAGCAGGAGGAGTTCTACGTCGATACGATCACTCTCACGGCCTCCTCCTCGCCGGAGGGGCGTTACGCCTTTAACGAGCGCCTCTCGCGGGGGCGTGCCGAGGCGCTGAAACGCTACCTGGTGCGTCACTACGGTCGGGGTATCGACACGCTGCTGACGGTGCGGTGGGTTGCCGAGGCGTGGCCCGAGCTGATGAACCGCATTCGCACGGACCCGGCGCTGACGAACCGCGGGGCGATGCTGGAGCTCCTCTCCGCGGAGCGGGATCCGGATCGAAGAGAGCGGCTGCTGCGCGAGCGCTTCCCCCGGGAGTACGCCTACCTGAAGGAGGTGGTCTACCCGCAGCTCCGCGCCGTGGATTTCCGCTATAACCTCCGTCGCAAGGGGATGGTCAAGGATACGATTCACACCACGGAACTCGACACGACCTATGCCCGGGGTGTGGAGCTTCTGCAAAGGCGTCAGTATGCGCGGGCGCTCTATATTCTCAACGACTACAACGACCGCAATACGGTGGTGGCACACCTCTCGATGGACCACAACGAGCGGGCGCTGGAGCTGCTCTCGACGATGCCGACGGATGCCGTGACGGAGTACCTGCGGGCCATCGCCTGTTCGCGGCTGGGCCGCAAGGCCGAAGGACGCGAGCACTTCCTCGAAGCCTGCCGCCGGGATGAGCGCATGGAGTATCGGGGGAATCTGGACCCCGAAATTTCGGAACTGTTAAAGGACTAAACACATGAAACGCAAACGCATAATAACGATTCTGACCTATGTTCTTCTGGCCGCAGCCTGGGGCGCGATCTTCGTCTCGCTCTTCACGGCCTGCAACGTCTACGAGGATACGACGGTCGAGGTGATCCGATGTCCCGCAATTGATGCGGATACGGTGAAAATTCCCGATTGGGAGCATACGCCGAACGATTCGGTCGAATACTAAAAAAACAAAAAACGATGAGACGATTGAAAAGATGGCTGGCGCTCTGCGCCGGCATAGCAATGACCGGTGTGCTGACCGTAGGTTGCGATGAGAATCTGGATATTCAGCAACGCTACGGGTTCACGCTTGAGACGATGCCCGTACAGAAGCGTCTCGCCGTCGGCGAGACGGCCGAGATCCGCTGTACGCTGGTTCGAGAGGGAGTGTATGACGAGGCTCGCTATACGATCCGCTATTTTCAGCCGGACGGAGATGGGGAGCTGCGCATGGACGACGGGACGGTCTTTCTTCCGAACGACCGTTATCCGCTGGATCGCACCTCATTCCGCCTCTATTACACTTCGCTGAGTGAGGCTCAACAAGTGATCGACGTCTATGTCGAGGATAATATGGGACAGGTGGTGCAAAAGAGCTTCACGTTCCAGAATGACACCGACACGGGTGAGTAATGAACCTGCGACGCCCGGCAATTCTGTCGGGCGTCTTTAATACAAAGAGAGATGACACCACAGGAAAAGGCAGACATTGCTCTGCTCGAACAAGATCAGACCTATAAGGATCTGCTGCGCACCTTGCCTCTCGAACGGCGCACGAAGTCTGTATGCGACCATGCCGTCCAGATGTCGGGAGCCAATATTCGCTATGTACCACGGGAGATGCTTTCACGGTCGCTGTGCCTGCGTGCCATTCGCGACTGGGCTTTTGCCTTTGATTATGTTCCCGAGGAATTGAAAACGGCGTCGATGTGCCGGGAGGCAGTGCGACATTATGGTTCGGCACTGAATTTCGTGCCGGACAAGTATCGCACGGCATCGTTGTGTATGCTTGCCGTGCGCCATGATCCGTGGGCCTTGACATTTGTTCCCGACAACATACTTACCGCGCAGATGTGCGAGACGGCCGTCAAGGGCGACGGTCTGGTGCTGAAATATGTCCCTAAGGCGCTGCGGACGCCGGAGTTGTGTCGGGAGGCTCTGAATGCGGAGCCATTCACGCGGGAGATGCTTCGCAGCGTTCTGGAGGACATTCCCTTCCCGGAGGTTTGTTTGGAGGGGTTGCAGAAGTACCATCGGCAAGGCTACAACCTCATGGAACTCATGGCCGGGATCGAACCTGCGGCACTTACGGAGCAGGTCGCGCTCTACGGGGTTCAGACGGATCCGATGTGTCTGCTGGTTCTTCCGGCGCATTTGAGAAGCGAAAAGATCTGTCTGGAGGCCGTCCGCGGGGACGGCATCCTGCTGCATGATATTCCCGAAGCGCAGCGCAGCGCCGCGTTGTGCGAGGCTGCGGTGATGAACAGCGCCGGAGCCTTGCTCTATGTTCCGGACAAACTGCATACACGGGATCTGTATCGGAAGGCGTTGGCCGCGGATCCCGCGGCTATCCGTTACTTCAAACCGCAACTGCTGACCCGGGAGGATTGCGAGATGGCATACACCCGATCGAAGGGTTGGGATATTGTTCGCTTCATTCCATATCCCGACCTGCTTGAGCGTATGTTGGATGAACACTGTGATTCATACAGTCAGACGCAGAATTTTCTCAAGAATGTCAATCCGGAAGTCATGACGATGCGTCTTGCCGAAAAGATCTTTCTGAAAGAGCCCGAACTGTTCTATGCGCTTCCGAAGCGACTTCGGGATCGGTCGCTCTGTGATGCGGCCGTGATGACTGACGGTATGAATCTGCGCTATGTTCCCGAGGCGCTCAAAACCGAGGAACTGTGCCGAACTGCCGTAAGGAGGTGCCCGTATGCCATCGAGTATCTTCCCGAGACGATGAAGAACGAGGCGTTTTATGCCTCGATGATCGAAGAGAAACCGCGGATTCTTTTCGGCGTTCCGGAAGCGGAACGCACGGAAGCTCTGAACCGTCTTGCCTTCGAGCGGAGTTACCTGCGGGATCCTTCGGATTACTCGGCCCTCGGGGCGATCACACGTCCGGAGCTTTTGATGCGGGTGCTGCATGAGGAGCAGGATCCACAGAAGATCGACCGGCTGCTCAACCTCATTCCGCGACGCATGGTAAGCGAGGAGATGGCCTATGAGGCGATACAGAAAAACAGCCGCTGCCTTCATCTTCTCGCCCCGGAGATCATCTCGAAGCGTATCGCCGAGAGCGCCGTGCGTGAGGATCCGCAGGCTATCCAGTGGGTTCCGCAACACCTGCGGACTCCCGAGATGTGTCTGTATGCTGAATCGAACTACCTGCATTTGAGAATTTATGTCCCCGAGTCGGTGGCAAAGGGAGACAACATTTACTCTTTCCATCGACGTGTCGATCAGACGCTGCGGCAGCCTCTCGACTATGCACAGTATAAGATCCTCTACACCGGAGGTTCGGTCGTTGTGGATGATGTTACGACACGGGCCGGATATGTCGGCTGTTGTCGGGTTACTTATGACAGGAAGAAGGATGAATTCAGCTTCCAACAACTGACGCGGCAACAGGAGCAGACCTTCCGCGTAGTCCGTATGCGGAAGACACAACGGAAGATGAAACTTTAATTTTCGCAACGATGAACAACATGGAAAGCAGCTCTCGGATTCAGTCCGAGGAACCCCTTCATCCGGGCGATGTCTTCATGATGTTTGCAACGGATGGAAAGGTTCAGGCAACATCGGCCAACGGTCGTTTTTTCAGAAGTTTCGAACATTTCTCGATACACTGTGCGACGGCTCTTCTCAATCAAATGCGGCCGCCGTATGGCAACAGCTTTTTTGTCCATTGGCACTTTGAGAATCCCGCATCCGTGTGGGCCGGCAATGAAAACATTTCGATTTACCCACGCAGGCTGCTGCAGGCCGTTCGTGACCAGGGCCTGCGTCCGCGTGCTACGAGACGTCTCTATCCATTGCTCTATGGCATTCAAAAGGGGTGTGATACCCGCCAGATGGCGGATCTGTACGACAATCCCGACTATCTGGAACGGGTTCGCCTCTATGAGGGTTTCAATGTCGAAGAACGTCCGCTGTCGTACCGGGGTATTGAAACCGATGCGGGCGTTCTTCTCTTCAACAGCACACCGCGTGGCGAGTCGCTTTACGGTGATTATCTGCGTTTTCTTGCGGATCATCTCAACCATCCGTGCATGGAGCTTACCTACGTTCGCACGTTGGAACTGCTGCCCGTCGAGACCCTTCGTTCAAAGGTCAATCCTCCGGTAGGCGTGCTTGGGTCCGGGAGTATGGAGATGCTCGGTCGCAGACCTTCCGTGTACCATGCGGAACGGGATCAGCTCGGGATCTACACCGAGCTGCGGCGCTTCGACCTTGCACCCGGGGAGGCGAATTTCGTCCGTTTGTCGC
Organism: Alistipes megaguti; assembly: GCF_944320325.1. Taxonomy (NCBI): domain Bacteria; kingdom Pseudomonadati; phylum Bacteroidota; class Bacteroidia; order Bacteroidales; family Rikenellaceae; genus Alistipes; species Alistipes megaguti. The sequence continues at coordinate 19,743 of NZ_CALUHA010000038.1, read as the reverse complement.
GTTTCGCCGAGTATGCCTTTAACGCACCGAAGGGAGGAAAAATTCGGACGGATTTATCCTCCGAAAAGGCTGCAAAATCACTTGAAATAATCGGCGATATTGAACAAAGTGACAGTAAGATGTGCAATAAGGAGCGTGAAAGGCGTTTTCCCGATGTTTCAGAGCGTCTTGCACGGTTGCGAACCAGAAAGAAAGGACTTGTTCGATAGGTATTGCGGAACCGTTAAATTGGAGTATCTTTGCAGCACCACGGCATATAGAACAGCGAAGTGGCAAAAGAGAGGAGCGCAATGCGAGAGGCAGATGGCGTGATGGGGAATTATCTATCGAGAGAGAGGGCGCATGCGTGCCTCATGCCGGTACAAAATAATTCTTACGATCTCGAAACAAGACGGCCAAATGAAATTACAAGAAGGGCAGGGACTCTCCCGTTCGATGGTATATGATGCGATAGCACACCTTGCCTGGCGACACGGCGTGGTTTTCCATGAAGAATACATGGTATTCCCGGAATACGACGACGAGACAACGCGGATATTTTACCGCAATATTTCCCGGATAGTGACCACCCGTCTCTATGTAGGCATACTTCAGAAGAACGGTTATCTGTATGTGTTCATGCGGGACAGCAGTCGAAAGATCTTTATCGGCCTGCATACGGATCCGAAGGATGAGGCGGGAGTAGAAGCACTGAGCCCGGAACAGATTTCCGATAATATCAGCCGCGAACTGGCAAAGATCATAGAGCGCCACAAGAACGGCGCGGAATGAAACCGGCGGCATCGAGGGCTGTGACCTCGATGCCGCCGGGGCATTTTCATTTTTAGGGGTTATTTTCCGCGGATGTCGAGCAAGGGCGTATTGTCACGCAACCATTTGACAATCGCCTCCATGTTGTATTCGGAGGTGATGACGGCCGTTCGCTCGTCAAGAGGCGTGAAACGGCTGCTTTCATAGGAATCAATCCACTCTTTCAAGGTTTCGACACCCCACGCTGCGGGGTCGTCGAAGATCCGCCTTTCAAAATCGGGTATATTCTCGGCGAATGTTGCCACGCAGGTCTCGTAATTCGGCTCTTGGGGTTCGGGTAAAACCCGCAGGTATCCGAGCGACCCGAACTCGTCGCACTTGCGTGCCCAGTTGCACTCTTCGGTGTAGAGATCAGCGCCCCAACGTTGGGGTGTGTCGAGGCGGATGTTCACGCGGACGCAATACTCGTCCTCTTCAATAGATGTGATCCGGCCCGTGACCCGCGATCCGAAACTGACGCACTCGCACCGTTTTCCAATCAGACTTTCATTTACTTCCGTGGTTTTCATAAAGCGTTGGTTTAGATAAGTTCGACTTCCGTATTGGTGATGTTGGCCCGGAACAGACCCTCGCAGTATATGGCGCGGCTGTTCCTCCAATTTCCGCGGCGGCGAATCAACGCCGCCGCGGGCGGGGCGATCTCGATGCTCGTTGTGGCGGCATCATCCCCGAAGGTGATCTGCGCTTCGCAGTTGCGCCACGTCTCGAAGGGGGTGCGAAATCCGTTCATTCCGTCGAGCAGAAAGAGCGCGTCGCGGACTTTGGCAATGGCCTCGGGCGACGGAGTGTCCGTGCCGTGATAGTTGATTTTCATGGTTAGGAGGTTTTGCGGGCGGCCTGCGCCGCCCCGGTTTTACAAGGGTTGAATGAATGCTTTGTCGAGGATCTTGCCCCGTTCGACGAACTCGACCACGCCGGGCTGGAAGTGCATTTGAGCAAATGCGACGTATAGGAGGTAGTCGCGATGTTCCGCGGGGTTGTCGAAATTGCGTCCTTTGAGGTTGTTGAAGATCATCCGGAGGCTGATGCCGTCCTCGGAGTGCAGGACGGTCTTGCCGTTCTGCCGTAATTCTTGCGTGGCGTTCATTGCGGTCTGTATGTTTCAAGTCGGGATACGATTGACGAGAGGTCGGCGCGCTCCTGGTCGGTAAGCGAGAGAACGAAGTCGTTATCGCTGTACCAGCAGCCGTTGTCGCTGCGTGCCGTGAAGCAGCGATGGTCGGCGGTTCTCAATACGGCGAAGAGTACGGCGAGTTGCTGGACGGAGAGGTCGCTGAGGGTAAAGGTGCGGCTACTTGGGCAATAGTTGATTTTCATGGCTGTACGGTTATGCGGCGATGCGTTGCTGAATGAGAGACATGTTGCGGTTCACGAGGTCGATGATCCGCGCGTGATAACTGGTGTTTTTGTTGCAGACCCCACGGCTTTGCACGACGGCGAGTTGGGAGAGCGACACTTCAACCGTCTCGATGCGCTTGCCGTCGATGGTCGCCGAGAGGATCAGCGAATCGTCCTTGCGGTAGTAGCCGTTCCAATACACGCAGTGGTGCATGGCCTCACCCTCGGCAAAGAACTCCCTGACGCTCTCCAAGACATGGATGCGGATCTTCCCGTCGTGGAAGGCGAGCCCGAAGAAACGGGCCTTTGCCTGCTGATAAGCCTCTTCGCACTTGAGGATGAAGGCCTCCTGCTCGGCCTTTCTCCTTTCAGCGCGCAGGCGATTCCGTTTGACCATGTAGCGGTCGTGTTCCTCACGCAGGTTGTCCGGGCAGACGTATTTGGGGCTGTGGAGATCCTTGCCCAACTCCCGGAGCATGTCGAGGTAGTCGCACCAAAGGGAGGCATCCTTGACGGTGTAGGCGTTGCGCGCGGCGATGCGGATCGAGGGCCAATAGCGCTCGAAGTTCCTGCCGTCCCGTTGCAGATAGAGGCGCAGTAGCTCCTCCTGCCCAATTTTGGCCAGCGTCTCGGCGCGGTTGTCGACCAGCAGGGCGATGAAGTAGTCGGTCGTGTTGACGCCCCGCAGGACTTTGCGGCATCCGTGTTGCTTCAGTTCGGGGATCAGCCGGATGTGCGGGTATATGTCGTCGGTGTAGATCTGCCCGTATGCCCACGCTTCGTTTCGCAACTCAAGATCCGAGGAGTAGATCCACGAATCGTAATACATCGTTCCCCACACCCGTAAGCGGGCCAACGTGCAGAACCTGCCGTCGGGGGCGATCCATCGTTGCATGACTTCAGTCATGTAATAGCGAGGCGAAGACCCGATCTTGGCGTAATAGTCCACCATGAATATGCGGATGACTTGCAGACCGTCGCAGGCGGTGATAAAGGCCGCATAGTCGTGTTGCTCGAATCTGAGTTTGCGGGTCTGCTCAATCCGGAGTTTCGCTCCGCAGTGCGGGCAGGTGCACCGTTTCCGGGAGGTGGTGTTGTGGAATACCTCTCCGCAGTCGAGGCAGGTGATCTCGCCTTTGCTTGTGCGGCGTCCGATCCGCTCGATGACGTGGGTGCATGCCCACCGGATCTGTGCCGGGGAAAGTTCGGGCAGGCTCTTGCTCGCTTCGACAACCTTATGCTGGAATTTCGTTCTCGGTTTCATGGTATTCGGTTTTAGGGTTAAAAGAGCGTCGGGGTATTGGATTTGTCGCTGGCGGCTTTCTTTGCCTGCGGATGCTTGGTCAGTTGTGCATAGGCTTCCTGGGTTGCCCGCCGCATCGCTTCGCGCCGGGCCTCGGCCTTCTCTTCCTCGGTCAGTTCAATGGTGTGGTTCACGATGACACGGCATTCGCGGTGCTTGCCGACCTTGATGTCGTCCTCGTCATAGTAGTGCAGAGCAAGGGCATAGATCTCGTCGTCAGCGAATCCGTTTCGGCCGCTTTTGTAGACGCTGTCGAGGATGTAGTCGCAACATTGGTCGATGTTCTTCTTCGGGTTCTCGTATCGCGGACGGAAGAGTTCGTCCTCCTGCGCGCGGCATTCCAGATAGTGCTGAATGGTGCGCTTGAAATAGTCGGTAGCTGTGTGCTGTGCCATGTTCGTTCGGGTGTTGGGTTGATGTTATTGGATGCGGTACATGCCGTTTCGGGAATCGAAGCGCACGTTGCAGAAGATGAAGTCGGGGTTGTCGACGCCTCCCGCCGTGGTTGTGGCCTTCGCATTGCGGTCTTTGATCCACTCGGCGAGGAAGTCGCGGAAGATGGCGCACCCGAAATTGGAGGTCAGATGCTTATAGCGGAGGCCGTTTACCTCGATCAGTACATAGGGATAGAAGTAATAGAACCCGTCGGAAGCCTCGGGCGAGACGATGCCGATGTCGAGGACGTGAACCGGGTAGAGCCCCTCGGAGATTGCCGTGGCGTTGTCGCGCCGGGCCTGCTCACGGAGCAGTTCGAGGTAGTAATCCTTCTTGACTTGGAAGGTCTTCAACGAGGCGATCCATTCGCGTACACGGGGCTCGAATCCGGCCATGCCGTTCGATACGAACAGGTGGATGTGTCCGTCGATGAGGATTCCGTAATCGGTTGTCCCGGACCATTTGCCCGTACAACTCGATGTCGTGCGCGTCCATGTCGTGCCGCCGAGCAGTCTGACCAACTCGTTTACGGCTATTTTGGTGCTGTTCTTCATGTCTGTGTGGTGTTTGAGGGTTGATAGTCGGGGCGGAAAGGCCCGCCCCGTTGTCCGTTGCTTATGCTCCGATCAAGGCTTTCACTTGTTCGCTCCGGGTCTTGGGGAAGATCCACCCGGCGCGCTTGCCTCCTTCGTGCGAGAGACGGCTGTTGAAGCGGCCTCCGAGCGCGGCGAGCGCATCCTTGATCGGGCGGGTGTCGCCGAAGAGGGCGATGGCCTTCTCCGAGTAATCCACGATCACAAACTCACCCTTGATGATGTTCTGCCCGCCCTCGGGGTTGGGTTCGGCGGCGGGTGCTTTGAGGCGGATGTTTGCCTCGTCGCCTGCCGTGTAGCCGAACTCCCGGATCGTGCGCTCGCGGTCGCCAACGGGGACTTTCTGAATGATCCACCCGCTGTAACGGCTCTCTCCGAGGTAGTAGCCGCCGCCCATCGAGTATTTCTCGCGGTGTTCGTACTCCTCGTTGGGTTCACTCAAGTAGGCCGTTTCGGGCATGTTGGCGGCATACTTGCGCATCTCGGAGAAGAGGTCGCGGGTGTGGCGGGAGAAGCCCAAAATCACGGTGCGCACGGTTCGGCTGGAGAAGTAGTCGGTCATAGGGTCGCTCTCGTCCTCCCTCAGTCGGGCGACGATCATGGCCTTCGCGTCGTGGGGCAGGATTTCCGCAAGGCGCTTGCGCCCGATGGCGGCCTGCTCGTCGGCTCGTTTGCGTTCGGCCTCGGCTTTCTCGGCCTTGATGCGTGCCTTCTCTTTGGCTTCGGAGGCGAGGGCGGCAACCTCCATTGCGTCCATCTGTTCGTGGTTCACGTCGTCGTAATAGAGGCCGATCCCGTACTTCCTGGACAAGGGTTCGAGAATGTCCGTGCGGCGAATCTCCTTCGTGTCGAGGTTGACAAGGTGGTAGAGGTATCCGTTAGCTGTGTGCTCGACCCGGCAGATGACATAGCGTTCCTGCGACATGTAAGGGCCGAAGCCGATAACGATTTGATTCTCTTGGGCGACTTGGATTTCGGTGTCGGTGGTCGTACCTCCGAGCAGGGAATAATACTTGGACATGGTGATGCGAGTTTAGGTGTTAGCAGATGAGTGATAAGAGGAAGGAAAAGAGGCCGATCAGCACGACGAAGGAGAGCAGGCAGGAGAAGATACCGCGCAGGAGGTTAGAGCAGAAGAGAAGGGCCAAAACGACCCAAAGAAAGCCACTTCCGAAGAGGCGGAAGCCGAGGATTGCCGCCCCGACTTTTGCCGCCGCCCGTACCCCCGAACCGATGCTGAGTGGAAGGTTGGAGGTTTTCTGGTTCCTGTTGTTTTTCGTTGTGCTTTTCATAACCTTCGACTTTTTTTTTATGCCGTAGCGGAGCCGGTATGGATGGTATCTTGGTTCAGGAGCTATGCAAGGCCGGGCTTAGCCCGAGCAGGATTTTTGCGCCAAATACGCTCGCCCGCAGGGAAAGAGGAAGATTTTGCGCAAAACCCCCGAGGGGCCTGATCTTGAGCGGGCGTGAAGCCCGAAGATACCTTCGCTGCTGAACCGGGATACCTTCCATCCGATCCGGGGAGGTGGTCGTGAAGGAGGAGAAGGTTATAGGAAAAGGATAACGAAAAATGCGAACGCAGGTAGGGGTGATTATTCTATAATCACTGCGGAATGCACCCTCAGCATTCCGGCATAATCCGGCATAATGATGACACCTATAATAGTCTTTTCGATAAAATAAATAAGAGCAACCTCGTAGTGGGGTTGCTCTTAATCTTAACGGTAGTGTGAGGAGTTAACTTACCTTTTGTCGATCGTCTGCGTCGACTTGCATGACGATCATTTTCTGCTGTGGTCGGTAAAGCAGCCATTTCCGGAAGGCTTCGGACTCCATACTGCCCACACGGAATGACAAGGCGGCAATCATCTCCAGATTGTAGAGATCTACATAGCCGGACATTCGATGCGTGCGGTATTCGTTCACATGCTTTGACTTGTAGATTGAACGAATATTGTTGTTGATGGCTGCCACAAAAACTCCGAACAGTCGCGCAATTTGCCATTGCGTCATCCATACCGTTCCATCCGATGAAAGCTCGATGGTCACGTTCCCGTTTTCAATGCTCAATGAGCCGAATTCGTTTTTCATGACTGCGTGGTTTTGTGGTTTACATCAGCAAATGTAGGAATTTTTTTATATTGCAAAAAGTTTTTGTCCGATAGGGATGCTCTCGCTGCCACCCAAAAATAGAAGAATCGCTATTTTATTTTTCCAATAAAGTAGCGATTAATCGGGGAGAGAAGATCTCGAGATTACACTCAAGAAAAATAATATAGTTGCTTGATTTTTGGGTGTAAAATTGGGTGTAAATCTCGTAACTACTTGATTTACACCCTTGTTTGCGGTGCGTAGGGGACTCGAACCCCTGACCCCGTGCGTGACAGGCACGTATTCTAACCAGCTGAACTAACGCACCCCTTTCGGTATTGCGAGTGCAAAGATAACGCTATTTCCCGATTCCACAAACTTTTTCCCCATATTTTTCCGCCTTTTTTCAGATTCGTCCGACGAGGAGATCCTGCCCCCGAAAGCTACATGGTGGATAACATTCTACCAACCAGTGCTTTCACATCTCCAGAGCGGCTTCCGCAAAAAACAAGCCCCCGCGGCTCTTCGTCGCGGAGGCTTACATCAGTCGTAGGGTAGAACAGCAGCTCCAGCGCTCAACCATCGATGCAGCACGCTCCCGGCTACCGATTCCGCACACGCAATTCGTACAAATCGTGGCGGCGGTCCTTCAGATTGCGGACACTGCCGTAGGTGTGCAGCTCGTTCAGCAGATCGAGGTCCACATCCGAAATAAGGATCATCTCCGTATTGGGTGTCGCCTCGGCCCGGCGGCCGTCCGTCGGAAAGGCAAAGTCACACGGCGTGAAGACCCCCGACTGCGCATACTGGATGTCCATGTTGTGGACCCGCGGCAGATTGCCCACGCTGCCCGCAATAGCCACGAAGCACTCGTTCTCGATGGCGCGCGCCTGGGCGCAGACCCGAACCCGCGAATAGGCATTCTGCGTATCGGTGAGGAACGGCACGAAGAGGATCTGCATCCCCTCGTCGGCCATGATGCGCGACAGCTCCGGGAACTCCACGTCGTAGCAGATCAGCACGCCGATCCGCGCACAGTCGGTCTCGAAGGTCCGGATCGCCTTGCCGCCGCTCAGACCCCAGCACTTCATCTCGTCGGGCGTCACGTGCAGCTTCTCGTACATCTCGTACGAACCGTCGCGCCGGCAGAGAAATCCGACGTTGTAGAGCAGTCCGTCCTCGCGGATATAGGGCATGCTGCCCGTAATGATGTTGATGTTGTACTTGATGGCCAGCCCCACGAACCGCTCGCGGATATCGTCCGTATAGCCGGCCAGTCCGCGGATGGCCTGCGACTCGCCGTCGTTGTTGAAGCGAGCCATGAGCGGGGCGTTGAAATACTCGGGGAAGAGGACGAAGTCGCTCTGGTAGCGGCTCACCGAATCGACGAAGAACTCCACCTGTTCGAACAGGTCGTCCAGGGTCGTATAGGTACGCATCTGCCACTGGACCAGCCCCACACGCACCGTGGTCTTCGGCTGCACGTACTCCTCGGTGGGGGCCTGGTAGTAGATGTTGTCCCACTGCAGCAGGCAGGCGAAGTGGCGCGACTCCTCGTCGTTGGGCAGGTAGTTGCGCATCACCTTGCGCACGTGGAAGTCGTTCGACAACTGGAACAGCAGCACCGGATCGTAGATCTCACGCTTGCGAACCTTGTCGATATACTCCTTCGGACGCATCCGGTCGGCATACTTGTGGTAGTTGGGCAGGCGACCGCCGAACATGATCGCCTTCAGGTTGAGCTTCTCGCACAGCTCCTTGCGGTATTCATACATGCGGCGGCCGAGGCGCAGTCCGCGGTAGTCGGGGTGGATGAAGACCTCGATGCCGTAGAGGATGTTGCCCTTGCGCGTATGGGTGTCGAAGGTCTCGTTGCCGGTCACCTGGGCGTAGGTGTGGTCGCCCTTCACCAGGTCGTAATTCACGATGATCGAGAGGGCGCAACCCACGATCTTGTCATCCACCACCACCACGATCTGCCCCTCGGGGAAGATGCGGATCAGTTTGTCGATCTGGGCCGGGGTCCAGAATACGTCGCTCCCGTCGGCATAGACCCGTGTGAAAGAGGAGGCCAGCTGGTCATAGTCCTGCCGCTGAAGGTTGCGGATCTCCACCTTGTTGATTTTCGAAATATCCATCTTTTTGGCTCTTTTGGGCTCTGTTACGGCCACAAAGATACCGATTTTCCCGACAGATTGTTCCCTGCGGGGCTCCGGCAGGAATAAAAAATCGAACCCGTCCTCAAAGGTCGGATCCGATTGTGTGGAATCAAGCCGGGGGCCCAATCAGAGCAAGGGAAGGGTCCCGATCAGGAACAGCGGATGGGGCCGACCCGAAGAGGTTAGAACTGATAATCCCACTCGCGAAGGGCATCGCCCCAGTGACTCTCGACCCGTTCGATCGTCCGCGAGTCGAATTCGTAGCGCTTCTTGCGGTAACCGCGCAAGGTGGCCAGATAACGCTCCATGGCGGGCCGGACCTGTTGGAAATCACCCAGCGAGAGCCGGTCGTAGATCAGTTCGACGATCTCAAGCGGCGACTCCTGCAGATCCTCGAAGCGCACCTCGAAGAGCTGTCCTTCGGGGATCGTCCCCCGCGCCGACTCGTAGCTCTCGTACAGCGCCCGGTAGTTGAGCAGGATTTCGCGGTCGAGCGCCTCGTCCGTAATGCGCTGCATTCCCACGGCATTGATCGTCTGGCGGAAGAAGTTGTGCGTCGATTCGTAGACCACGTAGGGGTTGCGGACCAGATAGATGAACCGCGCCTGCGGATAGCGTTCGAGCAGCATCGCCACACGACCCGTATGGGGCGGATTCTTGCTCAGGAACTGCCGCCGGCCAGAGACCTGCAGTGCGATACGCATCACCTTGTCCTCGGCCGCAAGGAACTCCTCGCGCTCCCGGTCGGTCGCCCGTTCGAAGGTCAGAAAGCGTTCGCGGTATTCGGCCATGCGGTGGGGGAACATCCAGAAATGGTAATGCGAGCAGGGGGTCATGTTGCTCAGCGCGAACTCCTCCTCCTGCGGGAGCTCCACCCCGAGACGCATCGAATCGGTCGGGCGCGACGAGGGCATCACCGCCGCCATGCAACGCTCGAAGAAGGGGCGCCCCCACAGCATCAGATGCGGAAAGACCGTCTGGTAGGTCGTGCAGCAGCCGAAATGGTCGTCGCACGAAAGCAGGTTGTGCGCATAGGTCGTGCCACTGCGCCAATGGCCGATGATAAAGACCGGCGGTTCGAGATCCGTCCGCTCGGGCAGCCGATCGTAGCGGCGTTCATTGAGCAGGTAGAAGGGGTCGAGCATGCCCCGCACCAGACGCGTCAGCCGGTACTTGCCGCGGCACGACGGGTCGATCTCCGCCCCGCGCGTCACCTCGCGGAAGGTTCTCCGGTCGGCGCCCACCAGCGTATTGACCGGCAGCGTATCGAAATTCAGTCGGAAAAGGCTCATCGTCACACTATTTTCGGGTACATTCCACCTCGATGCCGGTCTGGCGGCGCAAGGCCCGGCAGAATTCGGCAATCGCCTCGTCGTGTTCCGGAGCAATGCCGCACGCCGCAAGGTCGATGACGATGCGGTCGGAATCCCCGGCCGACGTCTCCTCGTCCGGCGCCACGATCATGCCGACGGCCGAGGTGAAGTTCGTCACCGGGTCGATCAGGATGAAGGCCCCCGTCTGGCGGTTCTCGCGGTAACCGTCGTAGATCAGCGGCGAGTCCGTAACGAGCGACACCAGCGCGATCTCGTTGAGTTTCATGCCGTCAGCCTCGACCTGCTCGCCGACGTTGATCTCCACGCGGTGGTGGATCGTCCCGACATGGGCCCGCGTCGTGCGGGTCGTATGCTTCAGGTAGAAGGCCTTCGAACGGTCCAGCGGCTCCTCGTCCATCCAAACCATCATGGCCCGGAAGCGGTGGCCGACGTGGGGAAGATCATCCGGATGGACGAGCATCTCGCCGCGCGAAAGGTCGATCTCGTTCTCCAAAGTCAGCGTCACCGACTGCGGGGCAAAGGCCTCCTCCAGATCACCGTCGTAGGTGACGATGCGCGCAATACGCGACGTATGGCCCGACGGCAGCGCCACGACCCGGTCGCCGCGCCGCACGATGCCCGAGGCGATCTTACCGCTGTAGCCGCGGAAATCGGCGTCGGGACGCAGCACATACTGGACCGGAAAACGAAAATCGTGCATGTTGATGTCCAGGTCGATCTCGACCGTCTCCAGAAAGTTCAGCAGCGACGGACCCTTGTACCAGGGCGTGCGCGGACTCGGGTCGACGACGTTGTCGCCCTCGAGCGCCGAAAGCGGAATGCATTGCAGATCCGGAATGTCGAGTCCCTGCGACGAAAGCCACGTCTTGTATTCGTCGACAATCTCGCGGAAACGCACCTCGGAGTAGTCCACCAGATCCATCTTGTTGACCGCCAAAACAATATGCCGGATGCCGAGCAGCCAGACCAGATAGCTGTGACGGCGTGTCTGGGTAATGACGCCCGTGCGGGCATCGACCAGAATGATGGCCAGATTGGCCGTCGATCCGCCGGTGATCATGTTGCGCGTATACTGCTCGTGACCCGGCGTGTCGGCGATGATGAACTTGCGGCGGTTGGTGGCGAAGTAGCGGTAGGCCACGTCGATGGTGATGCCCTGTTCGCGCTCGGCCTTCAGTCCGTCGCACAGCAGGGCGTAGTCGATATGGTCGCCGGCGTTGCCGCACCGCTTGCTGTCCCGCTCAAGGGCGTCGAGCTGGTCCTCGTAGAGCCGCTTGCTGTCGTACAACAGCCGCCCGATGAGCGTCGACTTGCCGTCGTCGACCGACCCGGCCGTCAAAAAACGCAACAGGTCCTTGCGTTCGTCCTGTGCCAGAAATTCCTCTATGCTGAGTGCCATGTTCGTCTCTCTTTAAAAGTATCCTTCGCGTTTCTTCTGCTCCATGCTCCCCTCCTGGTCGAAGTCGATCACACGCGTCGTGCGCTCGGAGCGAGTCGTGGTCATCATCTCTTCGATGATCTTCTCGATCGTGTCGGCCTCGCTTTCGATGGCCCCCGTCAGCGGGTAGCACCCCAGCGTGCGGAAGCGAACCTTGCGCATCTCGGCCCTGCGCCGCAACTCCTCGGGCATGCGGTCGTCGTCAACCATGATCAGGTTGCCGTTCACCTCGACCACCGGACGCTCCTTGGCAAAGTAGAGCGGTACGATCGGAATCCGCTCCTGGCGGATGTACTGCCACACGTCGAGCTCCGTCCAGTTCGACAGCGGAAAGACCCGGATGCTCTCCCCCTCGTGGACCCGCGTGTTGTAGATGTCCCACAACTCGGGACGCTGGTTCTTCGGATCCCACTGCTGGAACTCGTTGCGGAACGAGAAGATCCGCTCCTTGGCACGGCTCTTCTCCTCGTCGCGCCGCGCTCCGCCGAACGCCGCATCAAAGCCGTACTTCTTCAGCGCCATGAGCAGCGCCTGCGTCTTCATCAGATCGGTATGTACGCGGCTGCCGTGCGTAAAGGGCCCTACACCCGCCTCGTAAGCCTTTCTGTTGTACTCGACAATCAGATTCCAGTTGTATTTCTTCGCATAGGCGTCGCGGAACTCGATCATCTCGCGGAATTTCCATTTCGAATCAATGTGCATCAACGGGAAGGGAACCTTGCCCGGATAGAAGGCCTTCTCGGCCAGACGCACCATCACCGACGAATCCTTGCCGATGGAGTAGAGCATCACCGGATTGCGGAATTCGGCCGCCACCTCCCGGATGATGTGTATGGCTTCGGCTTCGAGCGTCTTCAGATGGCTCAGCTGATACTCTTTCATCTTATTGTTGTTCTGTTTCTGTGTCCTTTTTCAGTTCAATTGCCGGCAGCAGCCGCTCCAGAAGCCGGTCGACACACCCGTCGACCGACCGTCCCGACGTATCGAGCCGCAGCGCCGGAGCGTCGGGCTCCTCGAACGGCGCCGAGATGCCCGTAAAGTCGCGGATCTCACCCCGTCGGGCCTTGGCGTAGAGCCCCTTCACGTCGCGCCGCTCGCACTCGGCAAGAGGCGTCGAGACGTAGACCTCCAGAAAGTCCCCCGGGCCGACAATCTCCGCGGCCATCTGCCGCAGCTCACGCGTCGGACTCACGAAGCAAGCCAGCACCACGACCCCCGTGTCGACAAAGAGCCGGCATACTTCGGCCACGCGGCGGATGTTCTCGCGACGGTCGGCCTCCGAGAAACCCAGTCCGGCGTTGATGCCGCAGCGGACATTGTCGCCGTCGAGGATCCGGCACAGGATGCCCCGGGCCGAGAGGGCCCGTTCAAGGGCGATGGCCAGGGTACTCTTCCCCGAGCCCGAAAGCCCCGTAAACCAGACGACCGCACCGCGGTGGCCGAGCTGTCGCTCCTTCTCCGCGCGGGACTCCATACGGTCGAATATCGGATGAATGTTTTCCATGTTCTTCGGTTTCAGATCAGCGGTTCGAAGGGCCAGAACAGCGGGATCAGGACCATCGAGACCACAAAGGCTATGAGATTCAACGGCAGACCGATACGCACGAAATCGCGGAAGCGGTAGTTGCCGATTCCCTGCACGATCATGTTCGTCTGGTAGCCGATCGGCGAGGAGAAGCTGCACGAGGCCGCAATGCAGATTGCCACGAAAAAGGGCATCGGATCCACCCCGAGGTGGGCGGACGCCGACAGCGCCACGGGAAAGGCAAAGGCTGCCGCCGCATTGTTGGTGATGAATTCGGTGATGAGATTGGTCGTGATGTAGAGCACGGCCAGCACGGCCCACGGCGATGCCGCAGACGACAGTTGCGACAACCCCGAGGCGATCCAGTCGGCCAGCCCCGAGTTGACCATCGCCCGACTGATAGCCAGCGCCGAGGCGATCGTCACCAGAATATCCCACGAGATGAATTTCGTGTATTTCTTGGCGGGGAAGATCCCGAAGCAGGCCATCAGCACCGCCACCACGCAGACCCAGAAGAACATGTCAAGCCGCATGCCCGGTACGAGATCCGCCATGAAGGGCATGCTGCCGAAGGTGGCCCCGGCGATCATCACCACGAGCAGCGCAAGCGCCAGCCACTTCTTCCACCGCGGACAGACCGGGCGGTGTTCCGAGCCGTTGCTCAGCATCAGGAAGACCCGCGAATCGCCCCAGCGGTCGATGAACGTTCCGTCGGTCTCGAGCACCAGCGTGTCTCCCGCCCGGAAGATGACCGATTCGGGCGGCAGCTCCTCACCGCCCCGTCGCACGGAGCGGATCCCGGCCCCGTAATGGCTGCGGAAATCAAATTCGGCAAAGGTGCGGTTGATCCCCGGGAAGCGGGGCCCGAGCACCGCCTCCACCTCACGTCCCGACTCCTCCGTTCGGGGCTGCTCCTCGAGCGTCGAATCGTCCGGAAGACGCCGGTTACCCAACAGAATCATATAAAGAAGGCCCACAACGGCAATACAGCCTCCCACCTTGCCCAGCTCGAACATCGAAAACCCCGCAAACCCCTCATCGAGCATCATGCCGTGGACCACCAGGTTGGTCGACGTACCGATGAGCGTGCACATGCCGCCCAGAATGGCCGCATACGACAGCGGAATGAGAAACTTGCGCACGGCAAGTCCCGTTCTGCGGGCCCACTGCTTGATGATCGGAATGAAGACCACCACCACGGGCGTATTGTTCAGAAAGGCCGACACGGCGACAATCGTCGGCAGAATGCGCAGGTAGCCCTTGCGCACGGTCATGTCACGCCGTACGGGCAGCAGCCACTTGACCAGATGCCCCAGCGCATCGCTGCGCCGAACCCCTTCGCTGACCAGAAACAGCAGCGCAACGGTGATCATCCCCTCGTTGCCGAATCCCGCGAGGGCTTCGTGCGGCGTGAGAATGCCCGTGCACATGAAGAGCACCACGCCGGAAAACAGCACGAAGCCCGGTCGCAACCAGTCGGCGATCAGCATCCCCATCATCAGGCAAAGCCCCGCAAGGACGATCCATATTTCGATATTTGCGTCCATAATTCTTCAAAGTTACCATTTTATCCGCAGGTTGCCAAACCTCCCGTCCGCCCCTGTTCAGCCGTCAAAGGCGGGCCTGAACCGGCCGATCCGGGTGCTTGCGGGGGCGGTCGAACCAACGGATTTTTTCCGACGACCGATCCGTAGTCCGGGACGTGCCGTTCATGACAGCACGTTTGGCGGCGTATCGGCCGAAAAGCCGCCACAACAACACAACACACTAATAAACAGAATGATGCACAGCCGACAAATCAACCGGCCGGTAGTTCGGATCGTAAGGTTGATCCTCGTGCCCGCGTATCGGTTGCCAGTCACGAATCCGGACCGGGACAAATGCCCGATCTCGGGACATTCCTCCCGGATGAAGGTTTCACGCACAACCGGCGGGGTTGGCGGTTATACGCTTTTTGAACAATATTCGAACGTTTTCAAACAGAAAAAAAAGCGTCGGGGAGCATCGGCCCAACCAAACAAACCGTTCATAACCCCCATTTTTCACCCCGCTCCCGCAAAAAACAGCTCCTGAATTTTATCCGTCACCGCGAACGGAAGAAAAAACTCCTGCTCGCCGGTCTCCTCAACGGGCGGAGGCTCCTCGAATTCGGTCGGCGGCACACAGGAGCGTGCAGCCGACGGCCCCCCCCTTCGTCCACAACCGACGGTACGACCACCCAGTTGCGGAATCGGGGCGACGGAACCCTCGAAGGCCCCGACGGTTCCACCATGAAAGACAACGGTTCGGGACAGCTGTTCTGACACGTTTGACACGGCGCCGCAACCCGCGGCTCAGCGAAAAGCGGTCCGCAACCTTTGGGGTTGCGGACCGCTTCGATTCCGGACCAGGCCGTTGCAGGGCCCGGCTACCAGTTCTTCAGACCGGCGCGTCTCCTCCGCCAGGTTACATAATCCGGCACGGGATTTCGGTGCAGTCTCCACCGACACGCAAACCTTAATACCCAACTTGCGCTGCGGATCCTCTTTGTAATATTCGAAGATCGAATACCAGGCATTCAACACCAGTTGCGGATTGATAACCCGGCAGTCGGCAAAGGCGATTCCGTAGAAGGGCGAATCCTTCTTGGCATCGGCCATACCCAACTCCACCGGCTCCTTCGTGGCATAATTCCCAATATCGGCCGGACGGATCCCGATTCCGAGCATCTGATCCGTCACGAGCGGAGCGACTGCTCCCTCGATCCGGTCGACACACAACGGAAGCATCCACGGCTGCAGCATCATACCGTAACGTCCATTGAGCAGCGTCTCGTCGTAGAGAACCTCGATGGCAAGCGGGTCCGATCCGGACCGGCCCTTCGGGACGGTCAGCGTCAGCGATCCGGGCGCGGCATCAAGCACCGGATAGGAGGTCCCGTGGCGGCGGTTGTACTCCGCCGCGGCTTCGGCATCGACGATCAGTTCGACGCGGGTCGGCGTGTCGACCGGAGCTACCAGCCGCACGACGAATTCCCGGTCGAGCGTCTCGACCGTCCGTTTGAAGGTCACCGGGGCATCAGGCGTCGTCGCAGCCTCCACGATATAGGCCGTATTGGCCACCGGAGAGGTGCCGTCGTCGTAGTCGTCGCTCTTGCAGCCCGTGGCAAGCGCCGCCAGGGCAAGTGCCGCACAGAAGATATGTTTCATCATTTTCATGGTCGCGTTTTTTTATTGGGCGGTGCCCTGCTCGTCGGCAAGCGTCCCCGTCAAGGCGACAACCGGAAGAATCCGGCCCGCCTCGATACCGTAGTAACCCGTCCAGTAATCCACCTGACTCCCGACGGTATAGACGTCGCCCGCCGCCGTGAGATCAAGCAGATAGAGATCGAACATGCCGCGGTTCGCCGCCGTGACAAACCCCGCATTGTCCTCGAAGGCCAGCATCTTGTCGTTCAACATCGCCAGGCGCTGTACGATCTGCGGCTCTAGCGCCGCGGCCGCGGCCGTCACACTCCCCGAAAAACGGAGCACAAGGCCGTCCATCCCGGCCCGACGCGGATCCGCATAGCCGTTCATGTAGCTGTCCAGATCGGCCGAAATGGGGTGCTGTTTCCACTCGCCGAAGCAGATCACCGTGCGGTTGACCGCCGGCTTGAACTGCGCATGGTCGGAATTGGACTCGATCATACCCCCGGCCACGGACAGCGAATTATCGGTCCGTACTGGTCGGTCAGCCGGTGCATGATCGCCACACGCAGCAGCGAAGCCAGTGCCAGCGGCATCTCGCCGTCCGTCACGGCCAGAATGCCGCGATAGGGTGCGTAGGGGTCGGTCATCAGCGTCACGAACGGCGCCTTGAGCCAGTCGGCCGTGGGGTTGAAGGTCGAAAACTTGCCCGTCCACGTCGGAATCGCTTCCGAATAGCCGCCGTAGGCCATGCCGGTCAGAATCTCCGTAAACTGGTAGAGGTGCTCCTCCGAGGGAATGACCTCGTTCTGCAACTGCAGCAGCTTGGCGCCCACGTTGTAGTTGTCGCGCTCGAGCTCGCTGTCGGTTGTCTCGTTGGGATTGTGGTTGTACTCCTCGAAATTGCCCGTGCAGGCTCCGGCCGCCGTCATCAGGGCGGCTGCCACGATCCCGCGCAGGCCGATCATTATGAATCCTCCAGAATATGCAATTCGGTCTGCTGAAGCGTGTCGTAAGCCCGCTGATGCTGCACACGGTCCCGCAGCCAGTTGCGGCACTTGCGGACTATCACCGTATAGATATAGGCGGGGATATTCCGCTGGTCAAGGTCGTGTCGGTTCGTCCAGAAGACCACGAAACTGTCGGTCACGATATCCTCGGCGGCCATCCGGTCCCACACATACGACATGGCAATCCGCACGAAATAGCTCTTGTATTTCGCATAGATCTCCTCGAATCCAGGGGGGGGGCAGTACAACGGACGCACGCATCCTGTCCATAAACGAAACGGCTCTTCTGCAAAAGGTAAAGGTAACACCCCCGACGGGTTTGGCAAATTTCAGGAGCGTTTTTTCCACCGGCACGGCGACGAAGAAGCTCCCCGTCCGAGCGGATCGTGCCGGTCTTCCCGCGGATGAGCGCCTGCGGCACCCCTCCGCATCGGAACACGTTGCCGCTTCGCAACCGGGTCGTGACATCGGCATGACAGGAGATCCGCCGCACGGGTGTATCACTGGATTTCGGCCCATACCGTGTTTTTTATGACATTTTGCCCCGTCCGGCCTCAACGTTTGACTGAAAATGCGTACCTTTATCCGAGCAAAACAGTCTGAACCCGTGAAACACCTTCTCCTCCCCGGTCTCTGGATGTGTCTCGCCGCAAGCCTCAACTCCGGCTGCGGCTCCGCTCCGGAAAACAAGTCCTTCGCCCGTGCCGAAAACGGCCGGATCCTCATCAACGGCAAACCCTGCTACTTCCTGGGTGCGAACCTCTGGTACGCCCCGATCCTCGCCTCGACGGGCGAAGGCGGCAACCGCCCACGGCTCGCACGCGAACTCGACTCGCTGGCCGCCTGCGGCATCACAAACCTGCGCGTGCTCGTCGGGGCCGAAGGCGATGCGGGCGTCACCGCCAAAATCGAACCCATTCTCCAGTATGCCCCCGGGCAATACGACGACCGTCTGCTCGACGGACTCGACTATCTGCTCGCCCAACTCGGACAGCGCGGCATGCAGGCCGTACTCTATCTGAACAACTCGTGGGAGTGGTCGGGCGGTTACTCCCAGTATCTGGCCTGGAGCGGCGAAGGAAAGGCCCCTATTCCCTGCGTCGACGGTTACGAAACCTATACGGACTACGTCTCGCGGTTTATCCCCAACATGCGGGCCCGCGAACTCTTCGAAAACCACGTGCGCTTCATCGTCGGCCGCACGAACCGTTACACCGGTCTGAAATACACCGAGGATCCCGCCATCTTCTCGTGGCAGATCTGCAACGAACCGCGCCCCTTCGGAACCGCCAACCACGAAGCCTTCGCCGAGTGGATCGCCCAAACGGCCCGGCTGATCCGTTCGCTCGACCCCAACCACATGATCTCGACCGGCTCGGAGGGCTTCTACGGCTGCGAAAGCAACCTGGAACTCACCGAACGGATCCATGCCATCCCCGAAATCGCCTACGTCAACCTCCACATCTGGCCCAGCAACTGGCGCTGGGTCGATCGCAACGCGCTGGCCGAAGGGTTGGAAAATGCCAAAGAGATGACCCGAAAATACATCGACATGCATCTGGAAATCGGCCGGCGGCTGAACAAGCCGGTCATCATCGAGGAGTTCGGATTCCCGCGCGACAGCTTCCAGTTCGCAAGGAACACGCCGACTACCCTGCGCGACGCCTACTACACGGAGATCCTCGATCGGCTCGTCGAGTCGAAACGCAGCGGCGGGGTATTGGCCGGAGCCAATTTCTGGGCATGGGGCGGCGAGGCCCGGCCCGAACACCTCTACTGGGAGCGCGGCGATGACTACTGCGGTGATCCGGCCCAGGAACAGCAGGGTTTGTACTCGGTCTTCAACAATGACTCGACCGTCGGACTGATCCGCCGCACCAACCAACTGCTCGAATAGCACGCCTGGTTGTTCAGAGATGATAGATAATCTCGTTATTTTTCAATCGGTATCCCGTTGGATTCTGCATTGAAAAACAGGGGTGTTCGCTCAACCAGATTCTCGATATGCGAGACAAGACGCTCTCGATCATCAGGCCGAATGCTCAATATCCGGACAACTGCCGCTGGGCTGTTCTGAACCGCAAGAACCGCCTGACCCACTTCCTCGATACGCTGCGGGGCACGCTGGTTGAGTTAAGCCAGAAGTAAACGGTTCTTCCATAAACGACCAGCTGCAAGGAACTGGACAGGTTCCTCGCCGCCCGGTCGTTTACCGGTATCAGACCGTTAGGATTTTCCCGATTTTTTGCATCTCCCGGCTGATGTTCGCCTCGGAGATCTTCGCATAGCGCCGCGTCATGTTCGTATTCGTATGACCCAGAATCTTGGCGATGATATCGATCGGCATCCCCGAATGCCAAGAAATATTTTCTAATTTTGCGACTCTAACACAGGATTATTGAAATAATATATGATGCATTCGAAAACAGCAAGAATACTGTATTCTATCATTGCGAGCATTATTATAGGGACAGTCGTTTAATTCCGTCATTATGAGTCAATCGGCAGACTGTCCCGGTAATTTTTCCGATCGAACTCAT